>QNBL01000162.1 GCA_003641695.1 Spirochaetota bacterium | reverse complement strand
AGATCCCTATAACGGCATGGAGCTTGGCCAGGGAGTAACAAGATATCCCCGTTGGGAAAAGGAAGCATTTTGTGATCCGGATCAAAGCATGTTCCGGCAGCATCCCGCAGATTACCTTGATAGTCTTGAAAAATGTGTTCTTAAAGCCATCAGCGCGGCAGGTCCGGGTACAGGGCAGAGAATAGCCGGAATTTCTGTAGATGCTACCGGATCCACTCCCTGTGCAGTTGACAAAACAGGAACCCCTTTATCGTTAAAGGAAGAGTTTAAAGATGATCCCGATGCCATGTTTATCCTCTGGAAGGATCATACAGCCATCAAAGAATCAGAAGATATCAATAAATATGCAAAATCATGGGGAGGAGAAGATTACACCCGGTTCTCGGGAGGGAATTATTCTCCCGAATGGTTCTGGGCAAAAGTACTCCATGTTCTTAGAACGAATAAAAAGGTAAGAAATGCTGCATGGTCGTGGGTCGAACAAAGCGACTGGATCCCCTACATACTTACCGGAGGGAATGATGTTTCAAGAATGTTCCGTTCCCGCTGCACAGCAGGACATAAGG
Organism: Spirochaetota bacterium; assembly: GCA_003641695.1. Classification (GTDB taxonomy): domain Bacteria; phylum Spirochaetota; class Spirochaetia; order B11-G9; family B11-G9; genus B11-G9. The sequence continues at coordinate 5,862 of QNBL01000162.1, read as the reverse complement.
CTATGTGGCATGAAAAATGGGGGGGACTACCCCCGGAAGAGTTTTTTGCATCTCTGGACCCTTTACTTAAAGGAATAAAGGAACGGCTGTTTACCGAAACATACACGGTTGATACTCCCATAGGGAAAATATCAGAACACTGGGCAAAGCGATTGGGAATAAACAAGGATGCCGTTATTGGAGCAGGAGCTCTCGATGCACACATAGGCGGTGTCGGGGGAGGAATTGTCCCCGGAACCATGATCAAGGTAATGGGTACATCCACCTGTGACATGTTAATAACAGACAACGCAGGTGCAGGCGATATACCGGTAGCAGGTATCAGCGGCCAGGTGGATGGATCCATTGTTCCCGGTTTTACCGGATTTGAGGCCGGACAGTCTGCTTTCGGTGATGTATACGCATGGTTCAGAAATCTTCTTTCCTGGGCTTTGCCGGCTGATTCACCGGACAGGGATGTGCTGCTTGAAAAACTGGAAAAGGAAGCTGCACAGCTCAAGCCGGAGTCATCAGTCACCGCTCTGGACTGGTTCAACGGAAGGCGGACTCCTGACGGGAACCCCCTTGTTTCCGGAGCAATAACAGGGTTGCGGCTTGGAGATTCAGCTCCCAGAATATACAGAGCTCTGATCGAAGCAACTGCTTTCGGATCAAAAGCCATTCTTGACAGATTTACTGAGTACGGTATTCCTGTAGAAAAAATTATTGCTGTCGGAGGGATTGCAAAGAAGTCTCCCCTGGTTATGCAGATACTGTCTGATGTGATGAACAGAGAAATTACTGTCCTGGAATCAGAACAGACGGTCGCCGCAGGTGCGGCGATGTGTGCCTCGGTTGTCTGCGGTGTGCACGCCACTGTCCCGGATGCCCAGAAAGCAATGAAGCCAGTAGTTGCCGGAAAGTATATTCCCGGTACCGAACGGGTTGAGTTTTACAGGAAAAAATACGAGGCATATAAAAACCTCGGCAGCAAAATAGAAAGTCTTTAAAAAGGATTAGTTTGTATGCCTCTTTGGCTTTTGTACAGTCTCTCCGCAACTCTGTTTTACGGCATTCTCAACTTTCTGTACAAAGTTGCTGCAGAACACAAGCTGCCTACACAGGCTGTTGTTTTCATCTCTGCTTGTACCGTGGTATTGAGTGCTGCAGTTACGATTACTGCAGGAGGAAACAGCCTTGATTTTTTTATGCAGGCTCTCCCCTATGCAGCGGTAAACGGCACTCTGTTTGCTTTTGGAGCGTTGGCCAAGTTCAGAGCTTTAAAGCTTGCTCCAGCCTCAGTGGTTTTCCCAGTCAATAAATCCAACGTACTATTCGTTATTGTTATAGGTCTTGTATTTTTCAGGGAAATGCCCACCCTGCGTCAGTGGGCCGGGGTTGTTATGGCTATTCTTGTTCTGGTGCTTATATCCTTTGAGCAGCTAAAGAGAACCCATATAACAAAGCTTCATGGAATCGGATTTTCCCTCCTGGCAGCACTCTGCACCTCATTCTCAATGACCGCAGGTAAACTGGCATCCACCCGCACCGACAGACTTACATACATACTTATCTCCTACTCTTTTGTTACCCTACTGTCCTTCGGGCTATATAAAACCCGGATTCCGCAAAGAGACAGGGAAAGGACCTTCAACAATCCCCGGATCTATATTCTGGGCGGTGGAATAGGCATACTGAATTTTGCAGGATACAATCTTGTACTGAAAGCATTTGCCGCCGGGAGCATGGCTCTTGTACAGCCAGTCTTTGCCCTTTCAATTCTTATCCCGATTTTCCTTTCCGCCATTATCTATCGGGAAAAACTTACCTTTATAAGGATAATCAGTATTGGCTTGTCCCTGGCATCAATTCTTTTAATTAAAAATTGATTCCTTTAACTACAGTATCACCTTCGCAAACTCCAATATCTCTGGCAATAACAGCACATTTGGCTTTAAGGAGAAAAAAGACAGGCCGATTCACATCTGAAAGTCCTTCGTAATTACCCTGCCCTTTGCTTATAACCATATCCGCTTTATTAAACAGGTTAATGAAATTTGCACTGCACAATGGTAAAACAGTACCCGGAGCAGTAGTTCCGGAAGAAATAATCTCAAAAGCAGAATCATCCAGACCTGACGCAACAGCATCCTCATACGTTACATCATTTAAAACAGGGATCCCTCTTACTATATAGGTTACCGGTTTTTTAAGTTCTTCAATTAATATTCTGTCAAAAACCGATTCCCCTGCGTTATCTCCAAGATAAAGGATGGATTCGGCTTTCTCCAGCGATTCTTTAAACAGTCCAATATCATTTATTGCAGGCTCCTGGTTGGTAATCCGGTGGATATCCGTTGTAATATCAAATTCAGTACCAGTCCCAAAATCGATAATATTTCCTGCTATGGCTACCTTTACTGCAGTAAAAAGAGGATCTGAAGATTCTCTTACCAATTTCTTCATATCCGGATAAAGAAGTAATGCTTCTTCTATGTTTTGCTGTTTTACACTACTATAGGGATCATTCATCCCTGTTATTTCTCTTATTCTTCTATGTATCTTTTCCCCTATTTCCGGTGGAGTGCTGTTTTCAGGTAAATAAGGAATCATTGCAGCTACTTCATTAACAATATTTCTTATAAGTCCTTCGTCATCCGTAACAAGATGACCGGCCTGAACAGTTTGTTTTAGAAAACAAGGGAGACAATCAAGATAGATTTTCATCAATTTTACCATCTGGAAGCATTGAATCAGGATGGTAGATTCCTGCCTCCTCCTTTTGATAGCGAATGCATGATTCCCAGCCTCCCCCTCTGCAGTATTTATTAATGTACTTCATATCCACCATTCCTCTTTCGGAAAAATACTTCATAGGACATACCGGGAACCACTTGCATTCGGATTTCTTCATTATACTACCAGCCCTGACTTTTTCTTATATCTTCAGCTGCCAGAACAACGACATTGGCCGCAGGGTAAAAAGACTGATGTGGTTGTGAAGCATAACTTAACATGGAAAGGTCTTCTATCGTACTTTCTTTCTGAATTGCAAAGGTAAGAAGATCTATTCTTCCAACAACAGGTTCTTCACTTACAATCTGTGCTCCTATAATCCGGTGAGTTGCCTTGTCGGCTACAAGTTTCATTCTTTTCTTTTTAGCTCCGGGTATTATGGGGAATTTTGTTGTAACCTCACTATAACCGCAAACAACATTAATGCCTGCACTTTTTGCAGCTGCTTCGGATAAACCCGTTCCACCGACAAAGTACTTACCGACCTTGGTTGCAGCTCCGTTGTAAAATCCCGGATACTTTCTTTCCTGCCCTTTGAGATTATTTCCGAGAACCTTGGCCATTGGAACTGCATTGGTAGCCAGCTTTCCTGATAAAGGCTTTCCCGTTATTCCGCTGTAATACTGAACACAATCCCCTACGGCATATACATCTTCTATATTTGTTTCCATTTTATCGTTTACAACAATACCGTCCCGGTCAATTGCAAGCTTTGAATCTTTGAAAAGAGAAACTTCAGGCCTCATACCGGCAGCAAAAATAACAACCCCTGAAAGTGCACCGTCATTCTCAGTATTAAATTGTATACTCTCTCCCTGATCGGGGATTACCTCTTCAACATGATCTTTCCCTTTCAGTTCAGTAATCTTTGTGTTGAGGTGAATCTTTATCCATTCCCGTTCAAGTTCAGTTTTTAGAACCCCTGACATATCTTCATCCACCAAATTGGGAAGAACAGAATTTCCCATATCAACCAGATCAACCGCCACCTTGCGGTAACTGAATGCCTGTGCCAGCTCAATTCCTATTGCTCCTGCTCCAACAACTACAGCACGTTTTAAGCCTTTGTCAACAATCTTTTTGACCCAGGAGAGATCATCCTGCATCTTGAATACTCCAACCCCATCAAGCTCATGCCCGGGAATAGGAGGTATAAACGGAACAGCTCCTGTTGCAATAACAAGTTTTTCATAAGCAATCCTGGTTCCATCAATAAAAATTAGAGTTTTTTCTTCAAAATCAACTTTGGTAACGGTATTGCGTATTAACCGGGCACCTGCATCAGTTACCAGGGTGTCACTTTTATACGTCTTTTCCATATCAACAAGCCCTTCAATTACATAGGGCATTGCACAGTAAATCATACTATGGTCTTCAGGCCGGATCACCGCCATTTTACAGGACTGTCCCAGCATTTTTGCAAGCGTTATTCCTGCCGGTCCTCCCCCGATTACTACTATTTCAAATTTTTCCATATCTTATACTATTCCCTCTCCAGTTTAACGATCCCTCTACTCTCACCTGCTTCCAACTGAGCTGCAAGCTCCTGAAAGTGGTCGGGTAATTTACTTAAAGCGTCTTCCATTGTCTGCCCCGGAGCAGTAACACATACAAAATACTTCCTGATCCTCTTAATGTTCGGACCGAATACCTTCGAAACAGCAACTTGGACATTTTCTTCTTTAAGCATACCTGTAACACCCTTCGCTTTTACCGGATCCGCATGCTGCCGTTCCTCTTCTGTAGTATTCTCAATCTTCTTTATCAATTCAAAACTATCCGGAGTAAGCCTGTAGATATAATAATACTCCGCATCACCAAAGTGCCTGTTTATAAGACTCTTTCCATCATCTGTTGCAACAGCAACTGTTAGAGATTCCATGTCAGCTTAAGCTCCCGTTTTTCCAGGCTTCATAAGCCTCCTTCACCGTCATCTCTCCCGCTCCGGTAACCACCTTGACACCCACCTGCTGGAGTACAGCAGCCGCATTACCTCCGGGGCCATTCCCGGTAATTAATACCTCCGCTCCCAACTCAGCCAGTTTCTGTGAAGTCTTTGGACCTGCACCGTGAGCTTCACCCTCTATGGCTCTGTTGTCAAAGACTTCAACCTTTTCACTTTCTTCATCAAAGACAAAAAGGTACTCTGTTCTTCCAAACCGGGGATCCATAAGAGAATCCCAATCTGTTCCTTTTGTAGTAAATGCAATCTTCATACTCTCTCCTTAATCTTTCTACGCTAGTTTTACTATTTTACCCCAGGCATCTGTTATTAAACCGCCCAGTTTATCATCGTGTTCCACAATCGTTTTTCCCAAAGTCATGGCCTTTGTAAAATTTTCATCATAGGGAATCTCGGTAATCAGGGTAATATCCTCTTTTTCAAGAAACTTCTTTATCTTTGTACCTTGATCCGAATTTATATCTGCTTTGTTGATTATGCAACCGCTTTTTATCTTGAATTTTTTAACCAGTTCATGAACACGCTTTAAGTCGTGCAGTCCCGATACCGTAGGTTCAGTCACAAGTACAACAAAGGTTGCTCCCGACAAAGACGATACTACCGGACAGCCTACTCCCGGAGAGCCATCAACCAGAATACCATTTTTACTTTCCTTCTCTGCCAGTGCCTTGGCTTTATTCTTTACCTGGGCCACCAGTTTTCCGGAATTCTCATTCCCTATTCCCAGTTTTGCATGCACCATTTTAGTCCCTGTTTTTATCCGGGATACATACAAATTACCAACCCTGTTAACATGGTTTGCGATAACCTTCTCCGGGCAAACCCTTGCACAGTATCCGCACCCCTCACATGATAGAGGATCAACAACATACTTCCCATCTATAACAGGAATTGCATCAAAACGGCATACTTCAGCGCATTTCCCGCACTGCGTACAACCCTGTTGATCTATCTCGGCAAGCTCTCCGCTGTAGAAGTCCTCGTCACTGCCAAAATCCGGTTCAAGAAGCAGGTGCATATCTGCAGCATCCACATCACAGTCAGCAACAATCAAACCTTTCCCCCCCAGTACGGAAAATGATGCCGTAATAGAGGTTTTACCCGTGCCCCCTTTGCCGGAAATT
>QNBL01000161.1 GCA_003641695.1 Spirochaetota bacterium | reverse complement strand
AACCGCTGCAATCCTGCCGTATTGATAGGCATCATCCACTATCGGGGTAAAGAAGTCGGTGGTGGATACCAGTAATTCCTCTGTCCCCATATCTATAACTGCTGCATCATCCTTTGTTTCATTCCCGATTACCAGGTTGGGATAGTTTTCCCTCTCTTTCCCTTCAGGAAATGCCTGAGCGAGTATTGATCCGAGTTCATCAGGGGAAAGCTTGCATCCGCAGCCCGATCCATGGCTGAGTTGGGTAAGCCGTATATCTCCTGTACCGGCCAGTTTGACTTTGCCGATATCCTTTAGCGGTTTCTTCATGCTATTGTAATAGCATTTTTGTTTTTATGTAGCAAGATGGTTTTGGTTTCCAAAGATTGATGTGTGGAGTTCAAAGTTCTGTAGTGTTAACTTGAATAGGCAAATAGCTTGAATACCGGATCAAAGTGAGATTTATTGTTCGGTTCCATGCAGAATAATCTAATAAATTCAAAATCTAACTACCAGCTTTGTGCCTTTTAAGCTTTTTCTTATAAAAGAAAACCTGCTACTGAGCAATGTGGGTATTCCTGCTGTTCTTGCATATCTTGATACCAAGGTTAAACCGGCTCTACCGGTAAGATTATCATTTGTTGTGTCAACATGGGCGATTCGGCTCTTGATTTCTGCAGTATTTTCGGTCATTATTATTTCACATCCTGGGTGTTTTTGGTAACTCATTACACCATATGGAGGTGTTTTTTAAAAGACCTAAATATCGCTCAGTTTAGGGTTACATGGCTTTCCATTGCCGCCTTGAATTTTGCCCTTATAAGAATTGCTCTCAGATCTGCGCCGGAAGAGTTGAAACGGTATTTATTTAAAAGATCCGAAATTGGGAAATCCTGGAATTTTATCTGGAGTTTTCTCACAAGTGTCCTGAACAGGTCCTCCTTTTCATCAGGAGTTTCGGGGTAGAACAGGGCAAGGTGTTCCCCGGCCCGTCCCTGCCGCTTCAGGTCTATGGGGATCAGGTCAGGACGGCATGTAAGAAGGAACCAGATTATCTTGCCCCTGTATTCCCTATTGCCCATGAAGAATGCTATCTGGGCAAAGAGTCTGTTGCTTGTTCCCGAGTCTCCCTCCTGATTCCTGGAGCCCGGGAAAGCATACGCTTCGTCGATCATTACGCCGACCGGAGCCATGGCTTTAAGAATACTGAGGGCTCTTTCGAGATTAGCCTCGGTAACACCGTGCCATTTTGACCGGAGATTTTTAAACTTTACCATGGGGGAATGCCGATCTCTCCGGCAAATGCCGTTACCATGAAGGATTTGCCCGTTCCGATCGGCCCTGATACCAGATAACCCAGGAGAAGCACATCAAGCCGCCCCTGTTTAATGGCTTTTGCGGCGCTTTTAAATCTTTTTCTTGACAAAGTCATGACCTGAAACGGGGGAGAGATCATGTTCAGTTTCCACAAACTCAATCAGCTCGGCGGCCATCTGATTCAGGTTCAGAAGATTCAGCCCGCTTATTGTCTTTGCTACCCGCTGGGAGTTTAGCCTTGATTCAAGTACGAGTTCTTCGTTATCTCTTCAGAAATTCCAGAAAACTCTGCCGTACCTTTTCATCGGGGTAGGGAATATTCATAAGAAAGTACTTTTCCATAAGGTCAAAGGTCTCAAAAGGATTTCTTGTCAGAAAACTTTCGATCGGTTTTGACGGAAAAGTCTTTTTCATGGCATTTAAATTCCTGAATTTGTACAAATACAAACTCGCCTTCATCAACATCTTGTTGGGGAGAAAATCCCTAATGTTTCCATGTACAATGTACAGATTGGTTGTCTTTGAGCAGTACTTGTATGAAAGATCCTGGGCCCAATAGGGAAGCACCTTTATAAACTCAAGATTTTTCAATATCAGTTGCTCCGCCTTTATTCCTCCAAAAACAAATCCACAAGAGCAGGATCAAAAAGTTTCCCTTTTTCGGATTTCATTATATCCAGAACCTTGTCTCTGTTGAAACCCTTTCTGTACGGTCTGTCAGCGGTTATTGCGTCCCATACGTCAGCTACTGTAATAATTCTGGCAATTACGGGAATATTATCCTTTTTCAGTCCGTCGGGATAGCCTGTCCCGTCCCATCTTTCATGATGGTGACGGACTGCATACCGTATCTGTTCAAAGTTTGGGATATCTGACAGTATCTTTTCCCCCATTTCCGGATGTTTTTTTATCAGTTCATACTCTTCGTCTGTAAGCTTTCCAGGTTTGTCAAGAATCTCCTCTGATATACCCAACTTGCCTATATCATGGAGGAGAGCTGCAATTTTAACCAGTTTTACCGTTTCTCTTCCCAGTCTTAATTTTTTGGCAAGTGAAACCGAATGTGCGGCAACCCGGTCGCTGTGTCCGGCCGTCCACGCGGATTTCGCATCGATGCTCCTGGAAAGTGCCAGGAGCATCCCTTCGTACATAAGCTCCTTTTCTTCCGACTCCTTCATGCTTAAAAGAGCCACACTAACCTGGTCGGCAAGGAGTATGATTGATTCCCTGTTCCTGTCATCCATACTCGGCATTGTTACCACCAACAGTCCGACTATATGATCGGACTGTTTAAGGGGGATGCTGATTCCCTGCTGTTTGGTTTCATCGGTTCTGAGCCTGCTGTTAAGTATGGATACCGATTTGTTATCAATATTTAGAACAGTATTATCATTATTCAGGAATACATGGGAAAAGTCCGAGTAAGGGATCTTTGTATTTTCAGGCAGCAATCCCTCAGGAGAAGATGCAGCTACGTTATAAGCCTCTTTCTCTTTTTCCAGGACTAAAACCGCGGAATTGTTAAACTGACTCTGTATAAGGTCTGTTACCTTGTTTAGAAGCTCTTTCCCGGAAATGGAGGAACTTACCGCCTTATCTATTCTGTTCATTGTATGGATGGTTTTTATCCTGTGGGAGATGTTCACTGCAACCCTGTTCATGGATAGGGTAAGTTCACCGATATCGTCCTTTCTTTTTGTTTCAAAACGAACAGAAAGATCTCCCTCGGAAAAAATATGAGCTTTACGTGACAAATCCCTGATAGGTTTTGTTATGGATCTTGAAAACATGGCTCCGAGAATAATGGACAGGATGATTGTAAATGCTACGTAGCCGATTCCTACTTTTTTTTTGTCCACAATGTATTTAAGGATATTCTCTCTGTTGATTTTGGTTTTTACAATATAGTCGTATGTATCGTGTTCTGTTGTGGCATTAAAATATATTGTATGGCTCTGTCCGAAGTTAAAAAAAGCGGGCTCCTTGTAGACAATGTTTTTCTCCATTGCATTGTTCAAATCATCTGAAGTTTCTCTGTCAACTTTAATCATCTCCTGCCGGGGGTTTGAAGTGTCCTTCAGTTGATACCAATAGCCGTTTCCCCTGCTGCGGTAGTAGAAGGAAAGAGAGATTGAATCTTTAAAATTCGCAGGGATTATTTCCTTAAAAAGATCTCTTGCCTTCTGGCTGTCTTTCTCATCTGCAAACAGATTATATATCCAGTCATGGGGAGATTTCCGTATAAGTTGTCCGATGGGGTTTGTATTGTTGTTAACGAATGAATCCACAACCAGTTTTGTGGATGTTATTGTGGAAATAAAGTATGATGAAAATCCTACAATTATTCCGAACAGAACAAAAAGCGCCGTTAATTTCATCTGGAGAAGCATTGAACTGATATGTACTTTCATATTCTACAGTATATAAAAACAATACTAAAAATCAACAGAATAGTATTATATCCGTGTTGGATGCAAGATTGTTCACCATGCCCATGTCTGGTGGATTAAACTCCATGACCATGATCCGTGGTTGTCGGTCTTTTCCAGGTTGTATAAAACTTTTTGTAATCTGTTAAGATCCCATCGAATACTATCAAAGTTAGTAAATCTCTATTGTGTAAAATTAATTATTTTTCAAGTTAAGCTTAATCCTGTCCCAGAATATGACTCTATGATACTTTTTTAGCAACTACTATATTTAGATTGTTTTTTCCCTGTCGTATATCTGTACTGTTTCACCGGATTCAAGTTCTGTAGTTGTGATTCCTGTTTTGTAAAATTCACCAGAGAAATAACACAGTTTAATAGGAGGGTATTCGGGCAGTTTTATTCTTTGCTCTCTCCGGATTGCAATATGAATCTCCGGAGGGTCCCGGTTGTCAGTTCGTAATGGGAAAGGGCGGTTCCGAGACATATTATTCCCTCTGGTATTGCAAGCTGTGCTTCTTTCAGAGAGTTGTACTGGCTTGTTTCTGACAGACTGTAGAGCCCGTTTTTTATCTTGATAATGGTGCCGTCGTCCTGAAGTTCTCTCAGATATTTGTTGTGAATACTTCTATTCTGGATGTCCCTGATGCGTGCGTATCCTGACTGTTTGCGGAAAATATCGAGTATTTTCTCACGGGTTTCTGGTTTCATACAGATGATATTGTACTGCACACTTAGTGCTGTGTGCAGGCTTAAATATCAGATTTTTTAGTGTATCAGACTGGTTTCAGGGAATGAAATTGACACATAAACTTCCGGAAAATCATCAGAACAAAAATAAACCCTTATGTAATGAGGAATTACATAAGGGTTTGAAAATGGGCCCACTAGGACTTGAACCTAGGACAACCTGATTATGAGTCAGGGACTCTAACCAACTGAGCTATAGGCCCGTGGATGTATATGTAACAAAAAACGTTTATTATGTCAATATTCAGCTATTTGTCCGGGGATAATTCAATAAAAAATCAATAAGTACTTTCGAGGAAGCTTTATTCTCCTGTTGATTGGAGAACCAGCCCAGGAGAGTCTTCATGTAACTGGCAATCTCTTCTCTGTTTTCCACCGGAATCTCCGGCACCTGCAGAATGTTGTCCAGCAGCATATCTGAATACTTTGATGTGAATTCCGGGATCCGGCCCTGGAGCATAAAGTGTCCTGCGGGGACACAGTTAACACTGTGTTGTTTCATAAAAAGCACACTGTCAATAATTCTGACAGTCATGGTAAAGAGGTGATCCGTCTCTGCCTGGTAGGCATCTTTCCCTTCGGCAAATTTACCCATAATTAAGCTGATCTTAAAGACGGTGAAAGGTGCAATTATAACGTGGAGGCTCGGAAGGCAGTGCAGGTGGGGGTCCGTAAGGCGGATTAAGAAAAACGGTGGTCCCCGCCGAATTTCGGTCTTTTGGTTGTGGATTGGCATCTGTCATATATTGTAAAAGAGCCTGTGTAAAAGTTTTCAAGTTCGCCGATAAACAACAGCATATCCGGTATTACTTTTTTACCGAATTCCGTGTACAGGAAACAGAGGGATTTTATCCATATATGGGTAAAACATAAGTAATCATAAGCCTCTAATGAGTATGTTGCTGTATCCTATTTTTTTTAAGGTATCTTTGGTAGGGTTAACATCTTCTTTTTTAATATTCTTTAGTACCACCCGGTAATAGTTCCCGGGAGTTTTTTCTATCTCCGCCTGAAGGCCGTTTTCCGTGAGTTCTTTTACCAGAGCTTCGGCATTGTCAAGTACAGAAAAAGAAGCTATCTGGAATATTATTTCTGTTAACGGCGGCTGCAGCCCCGACAAACCGGATCTGTCTGATTTTTCTTCAAGCTCTTCGTTTGAGATCACTTTAAGCTGAACATGTCCCACTCCCCTGCCCACCAGACCGATCTTCTCCGCTGCGGCTCTGGAAAGATCAATTATCCTGCCTTTAACAAAAGGCCCCCTGTCGTTTATTCTGACCAGTACGGTTTTGGAGTTGTCAAGGTTGGTAACTTCCACAATGGTATTGAAGGGGAGTGTTTTGTGAGCTGCTGTAAACTTGTTGGTATCAAAGATCTCGCCGTTGGCGGTTAAACGTCCCTGAAACTTCCCTCCGTACCAGGATGCTCCACCGGTTTCCAGAGCTGTTAGAAAAGACGCTGCCATTGTTAATAGCAGTAAGAGAGACAGTTTTTTACTCATACAATCTATGTCGGTACCTCTTCCCTTTATCCTTAACCATCAGTATAATCTATTTATGGGTAAAAAATCAGTACATTGGGCGGATATAAACGCGGATAAAATAATAAGAGAAAAGGGAGAGAAGGAGACCTACGTATGTGCATCGGGGATAACTCCTTCGGGAACAGTGCACATTGGGAATTTCAGGGAGATAATCTCTGTAGATCTCGTGGTAAAGGCTCTCCGTGACAAGGGGAAGAATGTCAGGTTCATATATTCCTGGGATGATTACGATGTATTTCGAAAGGTCCCGGTGAATATGCCGAAACAGGATCTTTTAAAGGAATATCTTAGAAAGCCGATTACTCTGGTCCCTGACACCATGGGAAAGTACTCCAGTTATGCGGAGGCAAACGAGAAGGAGCTTGAATCTCTGCTGCCGGTAGTCGGCGTAAAACCGGAGTATATATATCAGGCTTCCAGATACAGATCATCGAAATATGCCGAAGGGATAAGAACGGCGCTGGAACACCGGGATACAATTAGAAGACTTTT
>QNBL01000160.1 GCA_003641695.1 Spirochaetota bacterium | reverse complement strand
GAGAAAGAGAGCATGGCGACTACCGGTTCTGCTCCCAGAAAGGTTTTACAGGTTTTGGCAGCGGCAACTGCAATATCTGCAAGCTGTTCTGCGTTGGGATCCGGCAGGATTGCACAGTCGGAAAATACTATGCTGCCATCAACGCCGAAACGTTTATCCTTCAGGGTCATAATAAAACTGGATGAAGCAGTTTTGGTCCCGGGAGCTGTTTTGATGATATACAAGGAAGCTCTAATGACGTTTCCCGTAGCATTTTCCGCTCCGGCCACCATTCCGTCGGCAATTCCTTTTCTCACCATCATTGCGCCCCAGTACAGAGGAGATTTTATGGCTTCTTCCGCCTCTTTTAGTGAAATGCCTTTATGCTTTCTCAGTTCGAAGTATTCTTCCTTAAAGGATTCAAGATGCCCGGAAGATGACGGATCAATAACGGTTATCCCCTCAAGATCGACCCCTTCTTTTTCGGCAACGGTTTGAACCTCTTCTGGATTTCCCACCAGGAATACTTCAGCGGCAATTTTTTTGTCTTTAACAACGCGGGCAGCCTGAACTGTTCTGGGTTCTGTCCCCTCGGGCAGGACAAGCTTTTTTGACATGCTGACAGCTTTCTTAATCATAATTTCCGGGAAAGTCATATCTATATTCCTCCTATAGTAAAGGTAATTGTGAAAAAAACATTTTACCATACAATGGAAATAGTTTCTATCTATTAATCTACGGGTATTGTTAACATATGGAAAAATAATATAGTATTCCACCATGAAAATAGGAATATACGGTCTTGGAAGGTTCGGCAGGTTCTGGGGGAAAACACTATCCAGGGATTTTGATGTTTACGGATTCAACCGGAGTGCGGTAGATCCCCCCCCCGCAGGGATAACCCTGGTAAGCGAAGAGGAACTGTTTTCCTGTGATACAGTATTTTTAGCCGTTTCCATCTCTGCAGTTGAAACAGTTGCAACGCGTATTACCCCGTTCCTGCGGGAGGGGATTACCATTGCCGATACCTGTTCGGTAAAAGTTTATCCTGCCCGGATCATGGAGGAAATCTTTCCCTCTTACGTCAATATCCTTGGAACTCATCCCATGTTCGGACCGGATTCCGGACGAAACGGGATAAAAGGACTTCCCCTTGTGTTTTCACCTGTCCGGGGAGAGGAGGAAAAGTTTGACTTGTGGAGGGAAATATTTTTAAACATGGAGCTGGACGTTATAGAAATAACTCCGGAAGAACATGACAGGGAAGCCGCATTTACCCAGGGAATTACCCACTTTATCGGAAGGGTTCTTGAGAGGCTTGATCTTAAAGAGAGCAGAATAGCAACGGAGGGATATAAGGCATTGCTGGAAATAGTGGAGCAGACCTGTAACGATCCGCTGCAGCTGTTTATGGACCTTCAGCACTATAACAGACACACCCATGAAATGAGAACCCTCTTAAGCAGATCAATAGAGGAGACCATGCAGATGCTCAAAAGTGCCGATCCTGGAGGAGACAGTTTTTAAGTCCCAGCTTGACAACCCGGTCGCAAGACAGGTAACATACTGAAAAAAGAGGAGAAAGCAATGTCTGATGTACAGATTCGCGATATGGATGAGGCGGATATTGATACCATTCTGGCAGATGATATAGATTTTACCGGTAATCTTAATTTCGATAAATCTCTTATGATAAAGGGGAAATTCAAGGGAGATATACATGCCGACGGAGCACTGTATATTGATAAAGATGCTTATGTGGAAGCCAGGGTAGAGGCTGATGTCGTCTCTCTGAAAGGGACGGTAAAGGGAGATGTGTTTGCTTACACCAGAGTAGAACTTTTTTCATCCGCCATGGTAGATGGTGATATTACCGCTCCGGATGTAATTATGGAGAGCGGGTGCAGATTTAACGGAATATGTAAAATGGAATCACCGGAAAAGAGGGGTAGCTCCAATGAAAAATAAAATTTTAACCGCCGCTGTATTGCTTACCATGTCGGCAGTTTCACTCTTCGCACAACTCAAGGAAGATGCTCTTGTTCTCTACAATCAGGGTAATTATAACGAAGCAGTCAAGGTCTGCAGAGGGGAACTGGAGACAGCTCCCAAAAACATGGATTCGTACTCCGTTTTGACATGGAGTCTTTTAAAACTCGGAAAGTATGAGACCGCTCTGGAAGAAGCCCGTAAAGCCCTTAAAATATCCCGGTACGATGCCCGGATAGTGGAGGTACTGGGAGAGGCTTATTACCATTTAGGTAAAAATACCGAAGCACTTAAATGGTTCGAGGAGTACACGGTACTTGCTCCCTCCGGGCCGCGAATCGACCTCGTGTACTACTACATGGGGGAAATATTCATTCTCCTGAGTGAGTATAATCATGCAGATACCTCATTTACCACAGCTGTTCACTACAGTCCGAACATTGCCCGGTGGTGGTCAAGATTGGGATACGCCAGGGAGATGGCAAAAGATTATACCTATGCTATTGAAGCCTATAAAAAAGCACTTTCCCTTAAACCTTCACTTTCCGATGCAAAACGGGGGCTTGAGAGGAGTGAAAAGAGCCTGAGAAGCGGCGGATGATACGGACGGTATTTTATACACTGGGTTGTAAACTCAATCAGTGTGAGAGCGAAGCCCTGGCATCTTCCTTCAAGAGCCGGGGTTTTTCTGTCTCTTCTACTCCGCAGGAAGCGGATATATTCGTTGTCAACAGCTGTACCGTAACCAGCAAGGCAGAACAGAAAGCCCGGAGAATGATACGGAAGTTCTCAAGAGAAAACCCATTGTCGGTAATTTTTGTAACGGGATGTTATGCACAGCTGAACGGGGATGATATTTCCGCTCTGGCAGAGAATGTCTATGTTATTCCTCTGGATTTGAAACATACCATTATGGATTTGCCGGAGATTATTATGGACGGACTGAACAATGGTATGTCCTTAAACGAATCGGCACAGATGTTTGTCCAAGGGGAAATTCCGCCGGTGCACGATTTTGACAGGTTCAAGTTTACCGGCAGTACCCATACTATCCATACACGCGCTTATCTGAAGATTCAGGACGGCTGCAACAACAACTGTGCTTACTGCCGTGTTCAGATAGCCCGGGGTAAATCGGTTAGTCTGGATTTGAAGGAGGCTGTAAAAAGGGCTGTTGATCTGGAAAATGAGGGTTACCGGGAGATAGTTTTGACAGGGGTAAACATCTCCGATTACCGGAATCCGGGGAAAGGAGAAGAGGATCTTGCCTCCCTTGTGCATGTGCTTACGGCCAATCTTAAAAGTTCCAGAATCAGGCTTTCATCCTTGGAGCCGGACAGCATAACGGTGAGGCTTGCGGAGGCTGTTTCCCACCCTAACGTTACTCCCCATTTTCATATTCCTGTGCAGAGCGGTTCAAACCGGGTAATAGAAAAGATAAACAGACACTATACAGCAGAGCAGGTGACAGAGGCTGTCAGCCTTTTACGGTCTGCAAAGGATGACCCCTTTATTGCAGCGGATATTATCGTAGGTCTCCCGTATGAGCAGGATGAAGATTTTAAAGCAACCTATGATCTTGTACAGGATATCTCCTTTTCCCAGGTTCATATATTCCCATACTCCCCCCGGCCGGGGACGGAGCTCTATACGGTTCCAATTCATGTGCCGGAAAGAACTGCCCGGGAAAGGGCGGGGAAGCTCCATGAACTTGCATCCTCGCTCTATAGAGCGTATGTAAACCGCTGGCAGGGGCAGGAAGTAGATGTCCTTCTGGAGCAGCGCGGTGGAACTGATGGAAATGCTGAGTGGATGGGGCTTTCGGGGAATTACCTTCACACTATGGTGGAAGATGTCCCCGGAGGGGATGAAAACAGGGGAAGGATTATCCGGGCAGTCATCTCGTCGGTCCAAAAAGGGATAGTAAGCAGATTTCTTAAATTCCTTTAAAAATTGATCACTGCAAATTTGTTTTTTGCCTTGGGATGAGGTATACTCTGAGTGTTAGTATGGAAAAATATTATTCTTGGAGGTAAATAATGAAAAAAATTGCAGTAGCGGCAGCTGCCGTACTGGCATTTGCAATAGTGCTTTCAGGCTGTCAGTTTAATCTGTTTGGCGTTTTGGATACGATAAAGATTCCCAGCGCCGGCGATTTACTCACCGCTGCAAGTGAAAATGCCAAGGGTTTTGTAAGTGATGTACAGGATTACATCGACAGCGGGGCGGTAACTGAAGATAACGCCGATGATGTTGTTGATGCACTTGAGAATGTGTATACATCACAGCCGGATAGTGAAACAGGACAGAGAGCAGCGGTGCTTGCCGGTGAAATCAGTATTACATCTGATCCGGAAACAAAGCAGGTTGTGGATGGAGTAATTGAGACAGCAATGGATACTTTGAATGCGGGAGGAGATATTGATCCGGAGACTCTGATTAGTAATATGTTTCCCCCGGACCTTACTCAGGCAGGTCTTACTTCCATCCTCGATAAACTGACACAGGCAGCGGATGCATACGATTCATTCGGAACTCATATCGCCGGTGCAGATGACTGGATGAGCAGCAGTGAAATCGGTGATGTTACCCAGTATGCAGTTGTTTCCATGGCAGTGGCAAGTATACGTTTACAGTTGGGGCCAAGTGCAGATACAGATTTGTATGATGTAATTTATAATGGCTCTGCCCTATCGGCAGTAGATAACCCTTTTGATACTACAGATGGAGTGTCACCTTATGAAAATGGATTAACGAACATTCTCAATCTCGCCGGATTGGACTTGTAGGAGGTACAGAATGAAGAAAATATCAATACTTTTAATACTTATGGTTATTGCAGCAGGTTCCTCCTTTGCTCTGGATGATCCTCTTTTTGCACCTGTGCTTCCTGAGATTATAGGGCAGGGGGGTGCTTTTACAGCCAATGCCCACGGTTATGGAGCTCTTGTAACCAACCCTGCGGGGTTTTCGATGAAAAACGGCTCTTTTACCCTTCTTTCAATGAACCTGGGGCCATATTTCCTGCCTACAGAACAGGCAATGACCGGGATACAGGCTTTTATGGATGGAAAACCCGAAGACGGGATAACCGATCTTAGTGATATAATTACCACGAACGGTGTTGGAACCAACATGAATGTCGGAATAGGTATCGTGGGAAAAGGTCTCGGTCTGGGTCTGATTATTGACGGAGATATCTACGGCTTTGGAAAAACAGCCTTCGGCTCAGCCTTTGACGGTGCTCTTACGGCAACGGGAATAGCCGGGCTTTCTTTAAAGCTCGGGACAGATACCTTCGGTATCAACATAGGCGGGGACATTAAACTGATGCATCGTATCAAGATGGAGGACATAGCTGTTGTTGATCTTCTTGCTGATGATCCCTCCTTTGACGTTTACACAGGTAATGCAATTGGTCTTGACCTGGGAGCTATTATGCAGTTAGGGACTCTTTCTTTCGGTCTTTCCGTAAGAGATATCGGCGGGACTCAGTTCATGTACAGGACGCAGGACATAAATTCCGATTCGTTTGATCCCATGGCTGCAGGAGATGATAAATCTTACAAAATCCCAATGCAGGCAACTGCAGGGGTGAGCTATCATCCTGACTTTGGAGGGCTCAGATTTATAATAGATCCTGTATTTAGTTTTGATTATCAGAAGATCTTTTATTCAGAAGAAGAAAACGAAACTTCTTTCTGGACCGGTATACATGCCGGTACCGAGGTTAAGGTTCTCAGGTTTATGAAAGTACGGGCCGGAATCAACCAAGGGTATGTTACTGCTGGTATTGGGGCAAAACTTCTGTTTTTTGATCTCAACGCATCCTACTTTACCCGTGAAATGGGACGGTTTACCGGCTCCCAGCCTAACAGCGGGTTCGCCATGGAAGCTGCTTTGAGGTTTTAGGTACCAAAAACAGTAAAACAGATATTTTACCGCAGGTCCGGGTCATCCGGCTCTGCGGTTTATTTTTTTTCAATCCCCCTGTAGAAACAGGGAAATATCTATTTCTCACCTTAAAGGAGGCTTCTGCCGAAATAAAGGATATACTCTTGATTTTTATGCTGTACGTGATAGATTTAAACTAAGGCGGAGGTTTTATATGAAAAGGCTGTCTCTTTTTACCATGATTATTCTTTTTTTCGGGGTGCTTTTCTCCTGCCAGCAGATATTCACCTACAGCCCGCTTTCCTGGGCTCAGCGGGATCCGGCAAATCTTCCCGATGCCCAGAAAATAGCTTATGCGGAATTCCTTTTAGCCAGTCCGAAGGCTACAACTGAGGATCTGGTAGATATGTATAATATGATAGATGCTCTTGTGGATGAAAATCCTGATGATGTTGATTTACAGTTACTTGCTTCTGATCTTGCGCTTGGGGGATCCGGGATTCTTGATGCTATTGGTGAGATTGATGTTGATTCATTTGATGGATCTGCAGTGGAGGATATGCTGGCTGGAATTGATCTTGCTCTTGTAGAAGCTTCGGCGGACCACGTAGTTGCTGCAGAAGCTATAGACCCTGAGGTGATTTCAGAAGAGCAATACCTGAATACAGGATTGATTTTACTGGCAAAAGCTGCTG
>QNBL01000159.1 GCA_003641695.1 Spirochaetota bacterium | reverse complement strand
TTATGCAGCCCATTCACTGCGTTTCTTTAAAACCGGGAAGGGGGAGTATGGTGAGGGAGATTTATTTCTGGGAATAAGGGTTCCTGTTATCTCGACGTTTACCTTTATTAAGGCCGGGAGGTATGTCGATACCCTGAAAATTGCGGAGATCCTTCTTCCCTCGAAAGAAGATCTTATTCATAAAGCAGCGGGGTGGATGCTCAGGGAGATTGGAAAGAGAGAACCTGAAACTGAAGAAGCTTTCTTAAAAAAATATTACCGGTCAATGCCCAGAACAATGCTCCGCTATGCGATTGAGAAATTCGAAGAGAAAAAGAGGCAGATGTATTTGAAAGGGGAGGTTTAAGGTACTGTGCTGTTTTTGTTTTGTAAAGTAGTATTGTCCTCCAGTTCTTTAACCATTTTCCTGAACTGATCTCCCCTGTCGAATTCATTCAGAAACATTCCGAATGAGGTGGCACCGGGGGAGAGGATGATGGAATCTCCCTCTTTTGAATCTTTGCAGGCGGAGTCTACCGCCTCTTTCAGAGAGGAAAATGGTCCTTTGAAGGGGGTGCCTGCTGATTTTATAAACGGAAGCATCCTGTCAGTAGCACTTCCTTCAAGGAGGTATATTTTCTCCGGGATAGAGACAGCTTTGTCAAAATCTTCAAACTGAAGCTTTTTGTCAGTCCCCCCGCATATAAGAAGCACCGGTCCTTCAAAGCTTTTTAAGGCTGCTGCTGTAGCCTGAGGTATTGTTGCGGCACTGTCATTGTACCAGGCAGCTCCATGTATCTCGGCAACCTTTTCCATACGATGGGGGATCCCTGTGAAACGGGACAACCCCTCTGCAATATCTTCAGCCTTCATCCCTTCTCTGTAGAGAATAGCTGCCGCATAGAGGAGATTTATTCTGTTATGTACTCCAGGAAGGTTTATCTTTTCCGGAAGTACCTTTACTGTTTTCCCGTCTGTGCGGATAAAACCGGCACGGTCTTCAAGAAATACACCCTCCAGGTTCTCCGGCAGCGGATGTGAGGAAACGTAGAAAACTCTGGATTTTGTTTCAGCGGCAAATTCCCGGCCGAACCTGTCATCGTAGCTGCAGATGAGACAGCTTTCAGCAGGTATGTCCCGGTAGATAAGTTTTTTGTCTGCCACATAGTCCGCCATGGAGGTGTACCTGTTTTGATGGTCAGGCATTATATTGGTTATTGCCGCTGTTTTCGGCTTTAAAATACCTTTATCCTTCAAATCAGCGAGTTGCCAGGAGGAAAGTTCCAGGATAACAGGGGTGCAGCTCTCTTCAGTACAATCATCAACGAAGGTCAGGGGAGAAACGGTGATGTTACCTCCAAGTTTTGTTTCCGGAAGACGGGTTTTCAGAACATGGTAAACAGCAGATACTGTAGTTGATTTTCCTTTACTGCCGGTTACTGCTATCACAGGGCGTTTATTGAGTGAGAGGAATACCGATATGTCTGTTTCCACGAGTTTTGCAGCTTTCAGGTAGGGAGAATCCGGCGGTACTGCCGGATTTTTTATCACTAAATCGGCTTTTAAAAAATCTTCGATACGGTGCCTTCCCAATGTATAGTTAATCGGGTACTTTTTAAGCTTATCCAGTATCGGCTGCAGAACTTCTCTGCTCCGGAGGTCTGTTACGGTAACTTCAGCACCCCGGGATACAAAAAAAAGGGTGGATGCCAGCCCTCCCCCGTGAAGTCCCAGCCCCATAATGGTTACTTTTTTCCCGGGAATATCCTCACCTCTAAAAAACAACCTTAAACTCCTTCATGTCATGTTCATTAAGATACGGAGAAACTGAAAGGGTTTCCCAAGCTTTGTCCCAGAAAGGGGGGACCTTGGCCTTGAAGTTCTTGAACTCCGGGAGTTCAGGACTGAAACTACTATCCTTGAGCGCTTTCTGAATATCATCCAGAAAGGGAAGAATAAAGCTCCTTGCTTTATGATGGTATATCAGGTGTTTCTTTCTTCCTTCAAGGGAAAGATCAATCAGTGAGTGACAGAATGTTTTGTACTTGCAGGTAAAGGGGTAGTAGGGGTATATCCTCTTGCCCCTGGGGATAAAGAGTTTGGTCAGAAATTTGGTGAGTTCAAGATCGATCCAGATACCCTCGATGAAATAGCCTCTTCCCTTTTCCCCGATCCAGGTTTGTGAAATACTCTGCTCCATGGCAAGTATTTTCTCACCGTCTGTTCCGTTTTTTATTCCCCTCAGGGGGATCAAGTCAGCTTCAAGAAACAGTTTTCTTGTGCGGTAGCTCTCTGTTGTATCATTTGATCCTTTTTTAACTATATCCCCATCGTTCGGCCGGTACATCAGATCCAGCCGTACAAGATAGAGGTAGAGCTGTTCCCTGTATTTGAAAACCTGGAAGAAAGCCGGGTGAAATATCTCGGCAGGATCAAAAAAATAGGTTACCCCATTAAAAACTTCATGTGCCAGGGGAATAATCTGCTTAAGCAGCCCGATAAAAGCCTTAACATATTCTTTATCAGGGTTCGGATCGGATACATCATGATGGATTGGGAAGGATGGAACGATAAAGAATTCAGGAAGTCTTATAAAAAATTCTTCATTCTGATTATAATGGAAGGATAACCTGCTTTCTCCGGGATACTGTGCATTAACTATGCTGTCTATCTGCTTAAAACCGGGTCGTAAAACGATCTCGTCAAGTATCTTTTCCATTATACCTACTATACTCTCTGGAGAGTTCAATTTCAACAGCGGATATCGTATAAAAGGGGTATAAAAGCAGAGCTGCCCCCCTTGACTTCCTGTCCTTCTATTTGCATAATCGGTAAAGATATTGAGTACTTCTCCGCTTGAAAAGCCGGAGATAAGGAGTAGATAAGTGCCTTGTGGAAGAAAGCGTAAGCGGCATAAGATTGCAACTCACAAGAGGAAAAAGAAACTTAGGAAGAACAGACACAAGAACAAATAGTCTTCTATCTTGTATTATGTTTAAGGGATTTCACTTGATCCGGGTTGCCGGACTTTTGAAATCCTGATTTTTTCTAAAGAAATTTCACTTCTTTTGGGTTATAATCCTTGTTATGGAAAAAAAAACAATTCTCAGCCGGATTAATTCTCCGGATGATGTCAAAAACCTTTCTCTTTCCGAATTACCTGTTCTTGCAGGTGAAATTCGTAAAAGAATAATTGATGTAACTCATAAAAACGGCGGCCACCTTGCCTCCAATCTGGGGGTTGTGGAGCTGACCCTGGCTCTTCACCGGGTATTCAACTCTCCGGAGGACCAGATTGTGTGGGATGTCGGCCACCAGTGTTATACACACAAGATTATTACCGGCCGAAACGATTTGTTTGAAACTATCCGTAAGAAAGACGGCCTCAGCGGTTTCCCAAAGCGAAGTGAAAGTGTCCACGACCCTGTTGAAACGGGGCATGCATCCACCTCTATTTCTGCTGCATTAGGGATACTCAACGGTAAAAGAATCCGTAAAGAACCTGGCAAGGTTGTTGCTGTAATAGGTGACGGAGCTGCTACCGGAGGAATATTTTTCGAAGCACTGAACCATGCAGGGCAGCTGAAAAACGACCTGATAATAATTTACAATGACAATAATATGTCCATAAGCAGGAATGTCGGCGGACTTTCCACTCAATCAAATATATCCCGATCGACATCCTACGTAAGCCGCCTTACAGCTACCAGGGGGTATCAGAGTATCCGGGACATGATCGATAAGGGTTTACTGAAGATCCCTTTTTTCGGATACCGTATTTTCCAGGCTGTAATGCGTCTGAAAAAAGGGGTCAAAGCAGTCTTTTTCAAAGAAACCCTCTTTTCTGAATTGGGATTTGAATATGCCGGTCCTCTTGACGGCCATTCGATAACAATGCTTATCAAGGTTCTTGAAAAAGTCAAAAATCTCCACAAACCGGTAGTGGTTCATGTGGTAACGCAGAAGGGCAGGGGATTCAAACTTGCAGAGGATAATCCTGTCAGATACCATGGAATCGGCCCTTTGACATCGGTAGACGGCAAGATTGAAGAAAAAACAGGGCTTTCTTTTACAAATGCTTTTACGTATGCCCTTACCGCACAAGCGGAAACAAGGGACGATATAGTTGCTGTCTCCGCAGCGATGACTGAGGGTACCGGGCTGGCGGCGTTTCAGGAAAAGTTTCCGGACCGGCTCTTTGACGTAGGAATTGCGGAGCAGCACGCTGTTACCTTTTCTGCAGGCCTCGCCGTATCGGGTCTTGTTCCCGTAGCTGCGATCTACTCAACCTTTATGCAAAGGGCGGTGGATCAGGTAATTCACGATGTTGCACTCCCGGGACTTCCGGTGGTAATTGCGATGGACCGGTCAGGACTTGTGCCCGGGGATGGTGAAACCCATCAAGGGGTCTTTGATATACCCATATTCCGTACAGTTCCCGGAATAGAGATCCTTGCTCCCTCTGCCATGGACGAAATGGAGCTCATGCTTGACTATGCAGTAAATTTGAAAGCTCCTGTTATACTGCGGTACCCGAAAGCTGAATGTTCCCTTTCATTTCCCGGGACTAATTCTCCCTTAGCGAGAGGAAGAGGGGTATTTGTTAAAAAGAATGAGGCACGTATCCTTATTGCTGCAACCGGCGGTCTTATTGCCGAAGCCCTTGAAGCATCGGACAGACTGGAGAATCAGGGAGTAGAGGCAGATGTTTACAACATCAGGTTCATAAAACCTGTGGACAGCGAATATCTTATGGAGATTGTGTCCGGGTACGACTCTTTCCTGTTTCTGGAAGAAGGATCCGGAAAGGGAGGACTGGGGGAATACATCTCCTCTCTATTAAGAGAAAACGGGGTAAGAACGGAATTCCACCATCTCCATGTTCCGGACCACTTTATTCCTCAGGGAACCAGAAAAGAACTTCTGAACTACTGCGGACTGGACAGCAGCAGTGTTTATAATTATATTGATTCGATGCTGAAGGTGCATATATAAGTAATACCTAATAGATATCTTCCGGGCAGAGCACTTACATGTTTATTTCCAATTCAGGCCCCCTCTTCAGCCGGAGCACAGGGCGTGCTCAAGGCGTTCTTCATTCGCCGGTTATTTCATTTGCAATTAATTCAGCCTGTTTCAATACAGTTTCTGTTGCCAGTTTCTGCATATCCGGCGGATATCCGAATTGCCGTAAAGTACGCTTTATAACAACTTTGAGTTTTGCTCTTACACTCTCTTTTATTGTCCAGTCGATTGATGCGTTTGCTTTTACCCGTTCGGTAAGGATTACAGCAAGTTCTCTTAATTTGTCCTTCTGCATCAATTCTCTTGCGCTTTCATTGTCAGCTACCGCAGTGTAAAAAGCATACTCAAAATCCGTTAAACCGAGTTCTTCGGCTTCACTGTCCATGTTTACAATTTCTTTGCTTAATTCTATAAGTTCTTCGATTACTTCGGCAGCTGTCAGTATTTTGTTGTGATACTTCTTTATTGCGTTTTCAAGCATCTCCATTAATGTTTTGCTTTTTACCAGATTCTTTCTTGAGCGGGATTTAATTTCATCATTAATAAGTTTTCTCAAGACTTCCATTGCGACGTTTTTATGCTCCATACCCTTTAATTCCAGCAGAAACTCTTCGGATAGAATGGAAATATCTGGTTTCTTGATTCCGGCAGCATCAAAAATGTCAATTACCTGTTCCGAAACCAGTGCTTTGTCTATTACCTGCCGGATTGTCGTTTCTATCTCTTCATCGGTTTTTCCTGAACCTGTTGCATCAAATTTTGCAAGACGAGCTTTTACTGCCTGAAAAAACGCAACTTCATCCTTTACATCCATTGCCTGTTCGTGCGGTATGGCAATGGCAAAGGCCTTGGAAAGAGCCGTTACTTCGTTTATATATCTTTTCTTTCCATCTTCCAGACCGAGAATATGTTCTTCGGCTGAAAGGATTAAGGACAGTTTTTTGGAAGTGTCTGCTTCAAAATATTCTTCATAAGGGAAGTTATGGAACATCTGGGAAACAACTTCAAGTTTTTCCAGCATCAAATCAACAGCCTGTTCCTGTAAAATTGTCGGGTCTCCTTTTCCTCCCGCATCTGAATAAAATGAAAGTGCTTTCTTAAGGTCGGAAGCTATTCCAAGATAATCAACAACAAGTCCGCCAGGCTTATCTTTATAAACCCTGTTAACCCTTGCTATAGCCTGCATAAGGTTATGGCCTTTCATCGGTTTGTCAATATACAAAGTGTACATACTCGGAACATCAAAACCGGTCAGCCACATATCCCGAACAATAACCAGTTTTAGTTCATCCTCAGGATCTTTCATTCTGTCGGCAAGCACTTTTCTCTGCTGCTTGGTGGTGTGATGTTTTGCGATTTTAGGACCGTCCGAACTGCTGGAAGTCATTACAACCTTGATAACCCCTTTGTCCAGATCATCAGAATGCCACTGAGGTCTTATTTTAATTATTTTCTCGTACAGGTCGGCTGCAATTCTTCTCGACATTGAAACAATCATTCCTTTGCCGTCAAATACTTCCTGCCTGGCTTCAAAATGGGTTACAATATCACCGGCAATATTCTTTATC
>QNBL01000158.1 GCA_003641695.1 Spirochaetota bacterium | reverse complement strand
ACCAGGGTGATCCGGGAAACCGCGGTAGCCGAGAAACAGATACCCGAAAAGCAGCGACCTGCAGAACAACCGGAGAAGGATGGTCCTGAGAAAGCACCGGTTCCGGCTTCTCCCCAAAGGATAAATAGAAAAACAATTGAGTCAAAATCTGATTATATTTCGGGAGTTCCGGCATCCCGAGAGGGTAATGACAGTCAATTCTGGAAGGACCTACAGGCCGCACAAACAAATACCATTCCTGCTCCGTCCGGTGATACCTCCACGATTGAGTATGACGATCCTTCACCGGCGGACAATAGCACAAAACCTTTAAAGAATGCAGAAATGAGTACCGAAAACAGTGTTCTTTCCCGGCAGGAGCTGGATAAACTTGCTTCACGCCTGGATTCTTCTACCTCCGATTCAGAGCAATCTACAATCGCTGAAGAGGCAATCACTAATGAGAGAATAGAGCCGGAATCAGTATTTATCCCTGATAACGCTACACTTCTGCTTGACCGGGGTAACAGTGACCGGAAACCGATAGTTCCTTTGGATTTGAATATTCCGCGGGAGCTTCTGTCCCGAATGGATCGTGACGGTAGTGTTACCGTGGAGTTTACACTCTCTCCCGAAGGTCGTATAATACAACCGTTCGTAAAAAGGTCATCTGTTGAGGCCGAGATAGACACCGAGATCCTCGAGGCCATCCGGAAATGGAGTTTTACCTCAGATCCGGGAGCTACCGGAGATATAACCGGCGAGATAACAATATTATTTAAGGTAAACAAAGAATGAGAATTAAGGCAGTCGGTTTTGACATAGACGGGACCCTGTATCCGAACTCTTCCATGTACGTGTACTCAACCTTTGCTTTTATAAAGCATCCTGTTCTTTTCTCCCATTTCGGGAAGGCGAGAAAAAGCATCCGGAGAATCAGGTATAACGGCGACTTCAGGACTGCCCAGGCAAAGCTTGTTGCGGCATCCCTGCATATGGATGTGAAAGAGGCGATGGAAGTGATAGAGAGGGATATTTACGGCAGCCTTGGAAAAGTATTTAAGAACGTAAAACCCTACAAAGATATCAGGCCGGTTCTGATATCCCTCAAAGCCGAAGGACTGGCTCTCGGAGCAATGTCCGATCTGCCGGTCGGAAAGAAACTTGAGTACCTGGGAATTGGCGATCTTTTTGATTTCTCCTTTTCGACAGAGGAGACCAATTTCCTTAAACCCAGCCCTGTTCCGTTTAAATATCTTGTTAAAGAATTCGATTTGCTCCCTGAGGAGATCCTCTATGTCGGGAACAACTACGAATATGACATACTGGGTGCGGTTTCTGTTGGTTTGCGGACTGCTCATCTTTCACGAAGACCTGTTCCGGGGTCGAAAGCTGATTTTACTTTTTCATCCTTTACAGAGCTTAGAGACTGGATATTCTCTATTAATAATTGACAACAAGCGGTTCCTGAGTAACAATAGGGCTAAAGACTGGGAGAAGGGAAATGGTATTTTCTGTAGGAAATGTAATTACACTACTCGTTGTATTGATAATTCTGGCTATCTACCGGCAGCTGGATAAAAATAACCGTTCATTGGAAAAGGTAAAACGTTATTCAGACAAGATCAAGGAAGAGCTCGATCTCTATGTAGATGAAAAAACCGTTGAGGTGAAGAACTATGCCATAGAGCTGGAGGTTCATCACAAGACGGGCAAAGAGATCCTTTCCAGAATTCAGAGCATTGAAAATCAGATGGACAGCAAGGCCGCCAATATCGAAGCCATGTATGAAAAGGTTAATGAGTACGACAAAGCTTTGGAACAGCTGAATGCCATGACTCTCAAAGTTCAGGAGAATCTTAACCGGCTGCATGAAGAATCCGATTTTGTGGACAAAGTGGGCCGGAGAATTAAAGAATCAGGGAATGCAGTAAAGACACTGGAGAAGTCCATAGCTGATATAAAGAATGAGTTTGCAAAAGAGAATTTGAAAGAATTGAAAGAGATAAGATCGGTTGTTGCCAAGGATACAAAGGATTATGTTTCCCGTTTGCATGGAGAGATTAAGAAATCCTTTGCGCGGATCCAATCCCTTGAATCCATGATAGCTTCTGTTGAAGCGAGAAAGGATGAGATTAAAAGCGAGGCGGTTTCTTCAATCCAGCAGAGTTTGGATGAACAGATCTACAGGGCTCAGCAAAGCGGAGAACAGCTGAAAAAAGAGTTTGAGGATGATCTGACTGCAGCTGTATCCTCTAAGTCTGCCGAAGTTGATAGTTTGAGCAATCAGCTTGATTCGGTACTGGCTTCATACAGAGCTTCTTTCGAGGAAGCTGCAAAGAGGGGAGCCTCTCTTGAGGATGAAGCATTCGGTGCTATAAAAGAACGCATCTCAGGAGCTGCTGCGTCTTTAGAAAGTGAGGCTGCAGCTCAGCTTAATGAGCTCAAGGAGTCTTTGTATACTGAATTCGGTTCTTTAAAAGAGAGCTATAGCGGATTCCTGCAGGAAGCAGAAAAGAAATTCGAAGCAGTCAGTGGTAAAATGGAGGGGCTTGAGCAGAACTTGAGCAGCAAGTTCCTGGAGATGGAGAAGAAAATTGCAGAGTACGAAGAGGACCTTACCTACAGGTATGGAAGAATAGAAGAGATTGGAAAAGACATAGACGGTCTGGAAGGCAACCTGAGAGGTGCCATGGATAATACTGCTGCCAGGATAAAGTCCGATTTTACGGAGTATGAAAAGACCCTGGATAAGGAAAGAGAGGAGTACCGGGAAAAGGCAGCAGCTCAAATGGCTGAGATAAATGCAGGTCTGAGCAGTCTCGAGAGTGATCTAAACGATCTGAAGCAGAGAGCGTACGAGAATGTCTCCGAGAAATTAAAACTTTTCGAAGATGATTTTTTCTCGAGTCTTCAAACGAGAAGTGCCGCTATGGAAGAGAAGCTTGTTGAATGGAAGAGCGGTATTGACAAGATAATGGAAAATCTTGCTCTTGAGGGACAGAACGAGCGTGGACACATCGAGAAAAAGTATGCAGATGAACTCAGAGAACGTTTTGAAGAGTTTAAAACAAAGATCTATCAGGACCATGACAAGTTTGAGGATAAGGTTAATACCTTCCAGCTCAGTATAGAGGAACGGCTCAAAGCTTCTGATGCATCGATAGAAACCACTGCGGATGAGATCCGTAAAGAGATTCTGGATATTAAAGAGAGTTCTGTCGGTATGTTTAACCGGGAGTTTACCGAGTACCGGACGAATGTTGACAGTGAGATAAAAAAAGCTGCCCGGGAGTCGGAAAATCAGCTGAAATCCCTTGAAGAGCTTATGGGGGTACGGGAAAAAGAGATCCTTGCAGCTCTTGAATCGACACAGTCGGATGTTACGGTATGGCAGACAAAGGTCCTTCAGCAGTTTCAGACAGCTGAAAGTGAAATGCAGACCCGTTATGGGGATTTGGAGAAAGAGGTTCTCGATAACATCAATCAGATTAAGAGTGAGTTTGAATCACAGAGGGATGACCTTATCCTTTCATCACAGGAAGAGCGTACCCGATTGAAGAATGAACTCAAAGAGATCGGCGACGGAGTTGTTAATCTTGAGGGAGAACTGAGGAAGCGTACAGAGGACGCCTTTGAGAAGTTTAACAGGGAATTTGAGAGTTTCTACTTTGAAATTCAGAAGAAAAACAGAGAAATGCAGAGCGAGCTTGAGAAGAGGATAAAAGAGTTCCGTGCAATCTCCCAGGATACAAAAGAAAAGACCGAACAGCTTCAAAAGAAACTTTTTGGCAAGATTGAGGAGAACTACCAGGTTCTTACGGTAAATCTGCAGGAAATTGATAAAAGACAGAAAAATTTTATCGCTCAAACCAAGATTTTTACACGGGCGGATTCCCTTAAAGTTAACCTTCAGGAGAGTATTGAGGATTTGAAGGTAGAACTTGCCAGGGTTGAGGTTCAGGAAAACGGTATACGTGAAGCGGAGAGAAAATTTGCGGCAATCAAAAAGCTTGGTGATGAGGTCTCTGCAAAACTTGGACGCTTTATGACCGAGAAGCGGAGAATCGAGGAGATGGAAGGGGATTTCAAGAAACTTATTATCATATCCCAGGCCGTTGATCAGAAGCTGAATCAGGTTACCAGTGCTCATGATGATCTCCAGGCAATTCAGATCAAGATTAAGGCCATAGAGGACCTTGAGAAAGAGGTGGAAGCCCGGTATGAACGTTTAGAAAAGAAGAACCGCATAATAGAATCTACTACCGACAGTGTTGATAAGAACTTCCAGCTTGTCGAGGATCTTGAGGGGCAGGTACGTTCTCTTAAAGACGTTGTTTCATCGATACCTGACCAGATCCACACTGTTGCAAATAGAATAGAGCCTTTGGCCAGAAACAAGAAAAAAGCCGATGATGCCGTCGAGAAGCTTAAGGCTCTGGACAAACTCCTCGAAGATATTGAAAAACGAACTGAAAACATGCAGAAGGCAAGGGAATGGCTGGCAAGAACAGAAACCCGCCTCGAAGAGATCAATAAACAAGCTCAGGAGCAAGTCAAACTTCTTGGTTCAATCCTTAAAGAGGGCGGCAAGACTAAAGGCGGGGACAATGGTGCTCCTCCTATGGCTGCAAGGGATGTCGTAATCAGACTTGCCCATCAGGGGTGGGCGGTAAAAGAGATAGCCAGTGCTACAAAACTTTCCAGGGGAGAAGTAGAACTTATTCTTGAACTTCTCCCGGGGAAAAAGTAGAAATAACTTGACGGTTACTCAATCCAGTTAGTATTTTATTCACAGAAATTAAAAAATCAAACTACGTAATGGAATTATTAGAATTGTAGAGGGAGTTATGTCCAGATCGAAACGGAACAATAAAGCTGAAGGTAAAACCATGCCTGCAGAAGCAGTTGATGAGGAAAAGGATCTTGAAGAGATCAAGGATGAAGCAGCAAACGGGGATGTTGCAGAGAAAGCAGGAGAAACAGCTGCAGAGAATGAAGCAGTAGAAGATTCTGTTTCAGTGGAAGAAAAACTGAATAGAAGGGTAGAAGAACTGGAAAATGAAATAGCTTCATTGAAAGACCAGATGCTGCGTAAACAAGCGGAGATGGATAACTTTAGAAAGCGAATCCTTAAGGATAAAGAGGATGCGATCAGGTTTTCCAATGCTAATCTGCTTACTGACTTGATAACCATAATTGATAACTTTGAAAGGGCAATTCAGTCTTCAACCCAGTCAAAAGATTTTGACAGCTTTCATTCCGGCATTGAGCTGATAGAAAAACAGTTTACCGGAATGCTTGAGAACAAATGGGGTCTTAAGAGAATTAAAAGTATAGGAGAAGAGTTTGATCCCCAAAAACATGAGGCAATCGGGATGGAAGAATCTTCCGGGCATGATGTAGAAACAGTAGTCGAGGACTATCAGAAAGGATATATCCTCCATGATAGAGTGTTGAGACCGGCAAAAGTAAAGGTTGCAGTTCCTTCAAAGAGTGCTCCGGAGGAAGAAAAACCGGATGATGATGGAGAAACAGTTGCCGAATAGAAATAAAATAAATAACTTATAGTAAATTAGGAAAGGAGTGAATGAGATGGGAAGGATAATAGGTATAGATCTTGGAACGACAAACTCTTGTGTCGCAGTTATGGAAGGCGGCGAGCCAATAGTAATTCAGAATTCTGAAGGACAGAGAACAACCCCTTCTATCGTGGGATTTACAGCAAAAGATGAACGGCTTGTAGGACAGCCTGCAAAAAACCAGATTGTTACCAATCCGGAAAATACAGTATTTTCAATAAAAAGATTTATGGGGAGACGCTTCAAAGAAGTACCCGAAGAGATCAGAATGGTGCCCTACAGGATAAAAGAATCAAGTTCCGGTGAAGTACGGGTAGATATTCATGGAAAAGAGTTTTCTCCCCAGGAGATATCTGCAGCAGTTCTGCAGAAGATGAAAAAAACAGCCGAGGATTATCTTGGCGAACCGGTTACTGAGGCAGTAATTACCGTACCTGCATACTTTAACGATGCTCAGCGGCAGGCAACCAAGGATGCCGGGAAAATTGCAGGTCTTGAAGTAAAGAGAATTGTAAATGAGCCTACAGCAGCCTCTCTTGCATACGGATTCAATAAGGATAACAAAGAGGAAAAGATTGCCGTATACGACCTTGGCGGAGGTACTTTTGATATCTCTATCCTGGAATTGGGAGATGGCGTTTTCGAAGTTAAGTCAACTAACGGAGATACCCACCTCGGTGGTGACAATTTTGATCAGAAGGTTATTGACTGGCTTGTTGAAAGTTTCAAGAATGATTACGGAATTGCCCTGACTCAGGACCGGATGCCGCCTCAGCGGCTGAAGGAGGCTGCAGAAAAGGCAAAGATAGAGCTTTCCAGCACTCAGTCTACAGAGGTCAATCTGCCTTTTATAACAGCGGATGCTACCGGACCAAAACATCTCCAGTATACCCTTACCAGAGCAAAATTTGAGCAGATGGTAGGAGAGCTGGTTGAAGCAACGAAGGAACCCTGTATTAAAGCTTTGAAGGATGCAGGGCTTTCAGCTTCTGATATCGACGAGGTTGTTCTTGT
>QNBL01000157.1 GCA_003641695.1 Spirochaetota bacterium | reverse complement strand
TTGACTGGAAGGGGATTGGAGAGCCTGATGTTGCCGGTTATATGGTGTATTACGGAACCCGGAAGGGAGTGTATTTTGGGAAAGAGGGCAGAGATGGTTCCTCTCCCATAATTGTTACCGGCGGTACTTCCATCACCATCCACAACCTGACTAACGGAAGGCTTTACTATTTTGCCGTTGCTGCTTTTGATTCTGCAGGATCCCAGTACCCCGGTGCTTTGTCCGGGGAGATAAGCGCCAGACCTCTTCCCGGTTTGAACAGAGATAATTAATGGAAACAAAAGAACTTGTTACTGCTGTCAAACAGGCTGTAGCCGTCAAAGATTTTCCTCTTGCAGAGGACTATACTTCCCGGCTGATGGCGATAATGCCGGAGAATCCTGCGGTCTATCTTCTGCTGGGGACAATCTACACCCGTAAAAAGGAATACATTAAGGCCATTGATGCCCTGCAGCATGCAAATACCCTGGAGGGGGGTAATCCGGAGATTTTGAACAATCTGGCCATAATTTACAAAAAGAGCGGGGCTTTGAGGACAGCCCTGGAGACCATAAAAAAGGCGTACAAGCAGGATTCCGAAAATGCGGATATATGTTATAATATTGCTAATATATACAAGGAATCGGGAAAGAATGAAAAAGCCGCTGCCTTTTACAGAAAGGCACTTGATCTAAATCCGAATCTGCCTTTGGCATGCAACAACCTGGGAACGCTTCTTGAAGAGGAAGGAGCAGTATCAGAGGCAGTAAAGTTTTACCGAAAGGGACTGGATGCTGATCCTAATAATCCTACTCTTCACTTTAATCTGGGTAATATTCTTTTCAAAAGAGGGGAACGGGAAGATGCTGTCGAAGAATTCAGGAAGGCTGTACGCAGCAGGCCCGGGTGGGTTGCAGGATTGAACAATCTGGGTGCAGCATATCTGGATTTGGAACTTCTTGAAGATGCTTTGCATAGTTTCCGGAATGCTCTGGCTGTTGATTCTGAGAACCCCGATACACTGAACAACCTTGGTCTTGTTCTCACAAAGCTGGGCCGGTACGAAGAAGCGGAAGGTTATCTTAACCGGGCATTGGAGAAAAATCCTGCTTTTATAAACGCTGCGGTTAATCTCGGGAAACTCCAGAATGCAAGCGGCAGAGGAACGGGGGCTATTGATATTCTCAAATCAATTATAACTTCGGGTAATGACTCTTCCGAGGTCAAGCTCCTCCTCGGTAAGCTGCTGGTACAGAAGGAACGCTTTAGTGAAGCATATGAGACTATCAGGAATGCTTTGAGAAAAGATCCCGGCAGCAGCGAAGGCAATACGCTCCTTGGGATCCTCTATTTAAAAACCGGTAAAAAAGACAGGGCACAGAGAAGGTTTGATAAAGCAGTGGAGACTTCACCTTCAAACCTGGAAGCCAGGTACAACAGAGCTCTGCTTCTGCAGGAAGCAGGCAGCTATGAAAGAGCTCTGCCGGATCTGGAATATATTTACAAGAGAGATCCGGATTTCTATCAGACAAAAAGGCTTCTTGCAGAAAGTTATCTCCAAACGAATCAATACGATAGAGCTCTGGAACTTTTTGAAAACCTGAAGGAGAATTCTCCTGAGGATGAAAACATCCTGAAAAAACTGGTTTTTCTCTATAAAAACGGGGGGGAGAAGGAAAAGGCCCTGAAAGAGGCGGAAAAACTGGTTCTCCTCCAGGACAAAGAGGGAGAGGATAGAATAGAAGATGCCATCGACCTGTATGAAGAGATTGTAAATGATTTTGAGAAAGAGTATGAGAGTATCATAAACAGAAACATAGAGATCTATCTGAATGAAGTCGGGGGGCTCAGTGTAGATAATGAGCAGAAGGATGAAGAAAGTCTCTTTGCCAAAGATTTTCCGGATCTTGAGGGAGAGGTTATTCCTATAATCGATTTCGGCGGAATCGAACCCATAATAGAGGTAAACGAAGAGGACCGGGAAACACTTAACCTGTCGGAGATGGAGGAAGTTCTTGATCTTCCGGATGAAGAGGAGGATATCGAGACAATCAAAGCGGCGCTTATCCAGGAGCAGGCAAGAAAAAACGCCCAGGCAGCAGCAGGAAACCAGGGAGGACAGGGCTTCCCGCAGAATCCCGGGCAGACCTTTCAGCCGTCATTTTATCCACCGAATAACGGGGGACAGCCGCCGCAGATCCAGTATGTCCCAATGCCCCAGATAATCGTTACCCAGCCTCCGCAGGAAGCTGGGTCTCCAGTTCCCCGGCAGGTCGTTATTAAATACGAACAACCCCGCAAGAAGCCGGAAAAGAAGAGCAGCGACCGCAGGAAAGAGAATGAGTATGATGATGAGGCAAAAACACCTGCCGAACTCCTGGGATATCTGGAAGGCCTTACATCGTATCTTCCCGAAGAGAAAAGAGAAAGTTTTGAAAACAGCGATATGAAGCTCAAAATTGAAGCTCTTAAAGCAAAAATGACAGGACATCCCGGTTTAGCAAAGATTATCGGGGAAA
This sequence comes from Spirochaetota bacterium, assembly GCA_003641695.1. Classification (GTDB taxonomy): domain Bacteria; phylum Spirochaetota; class Spirochaetia; order B11-G9; family B11-G9; genus B11-G9. The sequence goes on along the minus strand of QNBL01000157.1, from coordinate 4,166 downwards.
AGTACGGAAAAGGTGTTACAATAGAAGAGAAGGAGGAGATATCCAGAGAAAAGGTTGAATCTACCTTCCAGTTCATGAACAGCCTGACTGATTATCTCCCTGACAAGAGTGTAAGCCTGACAATAAAGAATAAGATTGATCATATTTTAGAGGTAATGAAGGGATCCAATGGAAAAGGAAAAACAACTTAAAAAGATAGCTCTGTACATAAATAAGATGCCCAGTCTTCCCACGTCTGTGACGAAGGTAGTTGAAATCTGCAATAATCCGAATACCTCTCCGGCAGATTTGAACAAGGTCATCAGCATAGATCCTGTACTCATGGGAAACGTAATGAAACTTATTAATTCTGCCTATTACGGATTGTCACAGCAGGTCACCTCTCTGGTACGGGCAATAATCATGCTTGGAATAAATACAGTCAAGAACCTTGCCCTTTCCACAGCAATAATGGAGAATTTAAGCAGCAAGCAGAACTTTCAGGCACTTAACATGGAAGGATTTTGGCGGCATTCTCTCTGTGTTGGAGTAACGGCTAAACTTATAGCAAAACATATCAAGGTTGATACCAAAACACTGGAAAGTTATTTTATTGCAGGACTCCTGCACGATATAGGAAAGATCCCCCTGAATCACCAGTTTACCGAAGAGTACATAACCGCAGTTGGATTTTCGGACAGAGAAAAAGCTCCCCTTTATCAGGGAGAGACTGCAGCAATAGGGCTGAATCATGCTGAAGCTGGACAGCTTGTAGCACATGCATGGAAACTCGGTGCAGAAATAAAGGATGCCATTATTTACCACCATTCCATTGAAAATTATGAGGGAGATAACAAGCTGATTGTGTATGCGGTTGCAGCTGCCAATTACTTTTCAAACTACAGCGAGATCGGCTTCTCAGGTGACCGTTTTCCGGAAAAACCGCCGGAATTTTTAATGGAAAAACTCTCTGTAGATATGGACTGGTTCGATGATATTGAAGATACTGTGAATGAAGAGATAGAAAAGGCGCGGATTTTTCTCAAGATTGCAAAATAGGGGATGAGATGAAGATAAAATTCTGGGGGGTCAGAGGTTCCATACCCTGTCCGGGGCCGGATACAGTTGAGTACGGCGGAAACACTGCATGCATAGAACTGAGAACCGGAGATGACAACAGGATAATTATTGTAGATGCAGGTTCCGGAATCAGGCCTCTCGGTGACAGTATTGTAAAGAATGACCTGAAAAACGGTCCGCTCAAGATAGATATTTTTATTACTCATACTCACTGGGATCATATAATGGGATTCCCGTTTTTTACACCGATATACATTCCGGGAACAGAGATCAACATCTATGGACCGGTAACTTACGAGGATGAGGGGCTTGACCGGATTATAGGGGATCAGCTCAGGTACCGCTACTTTCCCGTAAAACAGAGCGAGCTCTCCGCCAGTATCAACTATCATCCTTTAAAAGAGAGAACTCTTGATCTGGGAGACGGTCTGTTTGTTACAACCAAGTACCTCAATCATCCGATCCTCTGTCTTGGGTACCGCTTTGAGTATAAAGCACGTTCTTTCTGCACAGCCTACGATACCGAACCTTTCCTTAATCTCTTCCCCACAGATCCGTCGGATCCCGGCTACGATGAAACCGCAGCAGAAGAGGGGGAAAAGGTGGCACGGGAGGAGAATGAAAAACTTCTTCAGTTTTTCAAAGGAGCAGATCTCCTTGTGTATGACAGCCAGTATACAAAGAAGGAGTACGAGGCTTCACGGAAGGGGTGGGGGCATACAAACTTTGAATTTGCCCTTAACTCAGCCCATAAGGCTAAGGTAAAGAAACTCCTCTTTTTCCACCACGATCCTCTGCGTACCGACACTGAACTTACAGATCTTGTAGCCCGGTACAAGAAAAAGATTATGGGGAAAACGGCACTGGTGGTTGATGCTGCCAGGGAAGGGATGGAAGTTATACTGTAGTAATGAGTAATGAAGTGCGCGAAATCTTTTTTAAGGAAAACAGGGTTTTTAACGCCCTGAATTCCTCCCATCGGGACTTTATCCAATCCGTAGCAGATACCTATCATCTTACTTTCCAGAATATCAAAAGGCTTACGGATATCGCTTCTGATCTGGAGATGTGGCAGGAGGGGCGGCTGCAGGATATATGGGAGGTCCCCCGGGATACAAAGATTACGGGCAGGGATCTCTCCCGGCGGGTAATGAACTCGGTAATTGATAAATGGGAATATCTTAAAGATGAAAGCAAGGACTATTCGGGATTTACACCCAAACTTCCTGAAATCCCTCAGCCGAAGTACATCCTGGAAGAGGATGAAAACACGCTTCTGGGCCGTTGTCCGGTAGCCAGTGAGAAGACAAGATGCTGTAATCTGCAGACTCTGGATGCGGTTAAAAACTGCGGGTTTGCCTGCAGTTATTGCTCTATTCAGTCCTTCTATACCGAGGGGAAAATTGTTTTTCAGAAAGATTTTGCAAAAAAGCTTAAGAATCTGGAGATAGACAGGAGCCGGATATATCACATAGGGACCGGGCAGTCTTCCGATTCTCTTATGTGGGGCAACAAGTACGGTCTTCTTGATGCTCTGTTTGAGTTTGCAGAGAGGTACCCTAACGTCATTCTTGAACTGAAAACAAAATCAGATACTATTTCTTACCTGAAAAACCATAAAATTCCGGGGAATATACTGGTAACCTGGTCTTTGAATACAGATACGGTAATAAAAGCAGAGGAACACCTGACTGCATCATTGGAACGGAGGCTTGCCGCAGCAAGGGCTGTAGCTGATAGTGGAGCTCTTGTAGGCTTCCATTTTCATCCCATGGTCTTCTACAAAAAATGGGAAGAGGAGTATCGGGAGATCTTTTCTGCAATTCAGAGAGATTTTACCCCTGAAGAAACCGTTCTTATCTCCATTGGAACTCTTACCTTTATAAAACCTGTTATCAGGGAGCTCAGGAAGCAGAAGATAAGGAGTAAAATCCTGCAGATGCCCCTGGAAGATGCCAGCGGGAAGTTTTCCTATCCCCTGGATATTAAAAGGAACATGTTTAAGACACTGTACGACAGTTTTTCGTCAGAGTGGAAGGAGAAAGTGTTCTTCTACATGTGTATGGAAGAAAAATCCCTTTGGCATGATGTATTCGGTTATGAGTATAATACAAACGAGGAGTTTGAATCGGCAATGAAAACCAGCTATATGAATAAAATTAATGCAAGACGGGAAAAAAGGGATATACTGTAGACTGGAGTAGCAATGGCAGAAAGACCGAAGGAACTTTTTAATCCCGGAGAACTGGCCAGGACGAGGAAGAATTTAGGAGATCTCACCGAAGAAGAAGCTAAACGGGTAGCCGGGATTCTGGGTGGTGAAATCGGGATTGAACGTACCGATGAAGCTGTAGAACAAAGTTACAAACATCTTGCCGACCAGAACCGCCGAAAGCACGATGCTGTACTGGATTATCATCCCCGCAGGGATGGTCTTCCGAAACAGACCGAAGGACCTAAGCATCAGAAGATTGTAACAACACAGTTCAAAGAGGTAAAGCAATCCTACTTTGAGCGGATCAGAATATCATTATTGTGCTTCAGGAGTGAGTACAGAATAAAATCATTTCCTAATCTTGTTGCAGCATATTTTAGTTTTCTGCCGGGGTACAAGAACAGGATCAATCCCTTGTTTATTAAAACTTTGAATTCCAGGGTATACAATCACATCGAGGCCCTTGTAACCTCCTGCAGGATTCTTTATGCAGGGGTTGAGCACAAGGATATTGCGGAAGGAAGGGATCCTTACTTCTGGAAGATTATAAAAACCATCATCGAATGGGATATAGAAGGGTTGGAGAATGAAATCAGCAGATTGAAGTCCTTTTCCGCTTCCGTTACTGCCGAGTCCTGTACAAATCTTGTTAGAAAGATATATACACCTCTTTTTCTTCTTTCAAAAATCCATTACGATCCCGGAATAAAAGATTCCCTGGAATACCTGTATACCATGGCTACGGCAAGTCTTCCGCCTAAAAATCTTAAAGTGGTTAAGCTGCGGAGGAGATACACAATTGCCTTCGAAGAGGTATATCATGTTTTCAGCGAATTAAAGTACGGTCTCTATCCATTATTACTGATGGTAATTTCGCCGAAGGCTTATTCAT
>QNBL01000156.1 GCA_003641695.1 Spirochaetota bacterium | reverse complement strand
TAACTTGCGTTTTCAACGTTGCATCCGGGGTATATCTTCCCGGCACCCTTTAAAGCCAGAGCAGCTCCGACTTTAAACCCCGAGTACGGCGCATAGGCCTTCTCTCTTGCTTTAACTGCAGTTGTAAAAGCTTCCTGTAATCTTGAATCATCCATACTGTATTCTACCAAATTTCCTGTACTTGTAAAAGACAAAAAACCGCACCTGAACCCATCGGTATTCTTACAAAAACATCATCTGATACCTCTGACTTTGTCAGTTCCAGTTCAAGGTCAGATTTAATGGACCGGGAGGCAGTTGACCATCCTGCAAAAATTATCAATAGTATTTTAAGTATTTTAAAACATTTAAAAACATTACACACTTTTTATTGACAGTTTTAACAGTTTTTACTATATTTACTGCGAAATTATTGGAGGGAGTTATGGAAGATACCATTATGACCATAGAAGAAGTCGCGAAATACATAAAGGTTTCCGAGCGGACCGTACTGGATTGGGCACAAAAAGGAGATATCCCGGCGGGAAAACTTGGAAACGTATGGCGGTTCAAAAAAAGTGAGATCGATATCTGGATCAGTAAAAAGCTGAAAAACGGGAAGGAGAAAAAACAGGAGCTCAGCGATTTGCAGCACCTTCTTGCACCGGAAAGGGTTTTGATTACAAATTTCTCAACAAAGCGGGATATCTTAACCGCCCTGATCAACAATCTTTCCTCTGCTCCCCAGGTAAAAGACCCCAGGAAACTTGAAGAAGCAATTTGGGAACGGGAGAAACTCATGAGTACGGGGATAGGTCTTGGAATAGGCATTCCCCACGTTCGAATCTACGAAGTATCGGATATAGCAGTCTCTCTGGCAATCAACAAAACAGACATTATTGACTATCAGGCCCTTGACGATACTCCGGTTAGAATAGTTTTCATGGTTGCAGCAGCATACAATCAGCATGCTGAATACTTAAAACTTCTTGCTTCCATAAGCAAACTGATGAAAGATGAAGGCTTCCGAAAGGAGCTTTTCTCAGTTGATGATTCCAAAACAGCATATAAAATGCTGACACAGGGAGAGTAAAACATGAGTGAATTAAGTTCAAATATCCTTTTTCTTCTGGGGCTGGGAATATTCGGAGGAATTGCAGGAGCATGGTTTTTTCAAAAGATAAAGGTACCCCAGGTATTGGGCTACCTTGCCATAGGCATCCTGATCGGTAAAAGCGGTTTCAAACTGATTGACGGAGCAGTTATTGACTCACTGAAGAGTTTTAATTTCTTTGCCCTTGGAATAATCGGTTTTCTTGTAGGCGGGGAACTCCACGGCAGTACCATGAAGAAGTATGGTAAACAGTTTTCCGCAATACTTTTCGGAGAAGGGGTTTTGGCCTTTTCCCTGGTAACTATCTCGGTTACTGTTGTACTGTACCTGTTTACCAAAAGTTTTGCAGCTTCCCTGGCAGCGGGTATTGTATTCGGCGCTATTGCTTCTGCTACTGACCCTGCATCTACCATAAATGTTCTGTGGGAATACCGCGCCAAGGGAGTGCTGACCACAACACTGATTGCGATAGTTGCTCTCGATGACGCCCTGGCCATGACTCTTTACGGGTTGGGGACAGGGGCAGCCCAGATTATCATCGGGGGGAATACATCCCTCCTGTCGCAGCTGGGAAGAATCAGTATAGAACTCTTCGGAGCCATTATCCTTGGCGGACTTGCAGGTCTTTTCATGAACCTGATAGTCCGGTACAGCACTGACAAAACAAGAACCATGGTCTTCGGGATAGGGACGCTCCTTATTCTCATTTCTCTGGCCCTGCTTCTCGAGGTCGATGTCATTCTTGCCAGTATGACTCTTGGAATTGTTGTGGCAAACATGGCCCCTTCCCGGAGTAAGGATTTTTTCGAACTGATCAAGAGCTTTTCATCACCCATTTACGTACTGTTCTTTGTTCTTGTTGGCGCACGGCTTACCTTGAGCGGTATGCCGGGTTTTGTCTGGATTATTGTTGCTCTTTACGTACTTTTTAGAAGCGGCGGTAAAATGCTCGGTGCCTGGATCGGAGCTAAAATAACCAATGCAGACCCGGCAGTCAGAAGATACACCGGTCTCGGACTGTTTGCCCAGGGGGGTGTTGCCATAGGGCTTTCAATTATGGCGACTCAGCATCTTCACGGACTTACCCTTTCGGGTGGATATGATCTCGGAGACATTATTATAACCGGCGTAACCGCTACAACCTTTATTGTACAGATAATAGGACCGCCGATGACGAAACTTGCAGCTCAGCTCGCAAAAGAAACCGGAAAGAATATTACAGAGGAAGATGTTATATCAGAATGGAAAGTTGAGAATGTTCTCGACAAAGAAGTTCCCCTGGTGAAAGTCAACGATTCAGTGAAAAAGATTGTTTCATTATTATCGGAAAACGACTACTTCTGTCTCCCTGTTGTTGATCAGAACGGTAAAACAGTTGGAATGATTACGATGAACGATATCAAACAACTGCTGGTTTCCCAGGATACCTGGGAGTGGATTCTGGCCGGAGATATTGTTGAACCTGCTCCGGAGGTAATAACAGTAAAAGAACCCCTCGAAGATGCTATTCTAACTTTAAGACAACTTGGCAGGGAGCAGCTCCCTGTGGTGGAATCCAGGGAAAATCCGGAACCGGTAGGTATTCTTGATACCAGAACAGTACGGAAAATGGTCAACAAGAAACTTGTAGGAGCCGATTAAAAAAGATGAAAATACTTGTTATCGAAGACGACAAAGGTATTCAATCATTCGTTTACAAGGGATTAAAGGAGGCAGGGTACACTGTAGACACTGCCTCCGACGGAGAAGAAGGGTATGCACTTCTTGCACAGGAAGAATATGATGCAGCGGTGGTTGATATCATGCTTCCGGGGATGGACGGCCTTACGGTAATCGGGAAAGCACGGAGCAGTGGAGTTAAAACTCCAATCATAATATTAAGTGCAAAGCGGGAGGTGGATGACCGGATACAGGGACTGCAGAAAGGGGGTGACGATTATCTCACCAAGCCCTTCTCCTTTTCCGAGCTTTTAGTGAGGATCCAGGCCCTGATACGCAGATCAGGCTCCTCCACACCGGAAACAGTTCTTACCTGCGGGGACCTCACCCTTTCGATTATCTCACGGGAGGTTAAACGGGCCGGAGAGGAGATAGAACTTCAACCAAAGGAATTCGCTCTTCTTGAGTACCTTCTGCGGAATAAAGGGAGGGTCCTTTCCAAAACCCTTATAATGGAGAAAATCTGGCGGTATGACTTTGATCCGCAGACTAATATTGTAGATGTTCTCGTTTCCAGACTGAGATCCAAGATAGATAAAGGCTTTGAAAAGAAGCTGCTCCATACAGTACGGGGTGTAGGATATGTTATTAGAGAGGATTAGTAAGCCCTTTAACAAACTACATGTACGGCTTACCCTTCTTTTCTCAACACTCTTTATAATAACCTCGGCAGTACTCTTTACATTCTCCATTTTTTCCCTCTACTCGTCCATGAAAGCGGAGGATGAAACAATAACAGGAAGAAGGCTGCTTAACTACTGGGCAATCTTCCAATCCGGCGGGATCGACCGGGTAATCGAAGAGATAAAAATCGAATCGTATCTCTATGGAGACAGGGCATTCTTTGTAAGGATTTCGGATAAAAACAACAAAACCCTCTTTTTAAAATATCCCGAAGTCTGGAAGAATTTCGACATAGAAGGTCTGGAAAAACTGAAACCAGCAGTCTTTGCCGGAACGGTTGTTTTAAAGGCAGATGATACTCCCTACAATCTGGAAATAAGCTCGGTCCAACTTTCTCCGGAATATATACTGCAGATCGGAATGAGTACCGCACGAAGGGTTTCTCTGCTCGACCTCTACAAAAGAAACTTCACACTCCTGTTAATCCTGCTGATTGCGTTTAGCGTGCTGCTGGGTATCTTCCTGGGAAACAGATCAATGAACCCCCTGAGGGATCTTAACGCAACGCTGCAGAATATTGTAAAAACAGGCAGTTTTACCTCAAGGGTCAAAAGCAGGAAATCCGGCGACGATCTGGACGAGGTAATAATACTCTTTAACACCATGCTTTCACGAATCGAAAACCTTATCTTCGAAATGAAAAACACCCTGGACACTGTTGCCCACGATTTAAGGACTCCCATGACAAGGATGCGGGGATACGCCGAACTTGCACTGCAGAATCCGGAAAATGGAGAAAGCCAGAGAGAGGCTCTCTCGTTAACCCTGGAGGAGTCGGACAAGATCCTGACCATGCTGAATACCATAATGGATATCTCCGAAGCAGAAACCGGGATAATGAAACTCAACAAAGAACCGCTTGCTGTGAAAGATGTCCTCTCTGAACTGATCGAAATCTACTCTTTTATTGCTGAAACCAGGGAAATTGAAATTATTCTTTCAGTGGAATGCAGTAATCCGGTATATGCCGACCCGGTACGATTCCGCCAGGCGGTAGGGAACATTCTTGACAATGCAGTAAAATACTCCCCGGATAAAGGGATAATTTCGGTTAAGGCAAGGAATACCGGTACATTCTGCACGATTTCGATACATGACCGGGGATCAGGAATAGACGGAGAGGATCTCCCTTTTATATGGGACAGGTTATACCGAAGCCCCTCAAAGAGAGATACCCCGGGTATGGGACTCGGCTTAAGTCTGGTTAAAGCAGTCGTAAGTGCTCATGGAGGTACAGTTGATGTTTCAACTTCACCCTCCGGTACAGTCTTTACTTTGAATTTCCCCCTATAAAATCAAAACATTACAAAAATGTAATCCTCCGGAAAGGTTGCTGTAATAATTAAGCTGTATTGTATAAACAGGAAATTTCAGGAGGTGAGAACCATGAACAGAAAAAAAACCAAACTACTGCTTTTTATTACAATTTTCTTCACAACTATCCTATTTGCTGCAGGAGCAGAGACAGGTGCGTATAAATATCAGGCGTATACAGGAGCCAGCACCCTGTCCGCCATGCAGGAAGCAAACAGGATGGTTGCAAAAAAAGTACTTCCGGTTGTCGTATCTATTAATGTAGAAACAGTCGAAAAGAGGGAAGTTCCAACGATGCCCTCTCCCTTTGATTTTTTCTTCAATTTCCCCGGGCGGCCGCAGAACCCGAATCAGCAGCCCCAGGAGAAACCAAAAACACAGGAGTTCCGCAGCGAGGCGCTTGGGTCCGGAATAATAGTCAAGAAAACCGGCACTACCGTTTATGTACTGACAAACAACCATGTGGCGGGAAACGCAGACAAGATAACAATCCACTTGTACGATGACAGGGTATTCGATGCAAAACTGGTCGGCAAGGATCCGCGGAAGGACATTGCACTGGTAAAGTTTACGACCAAAGAGGATGTTCCGATTGCAGATCTCGGAGATTCTGATACTGTACAGGCAGGTGATATTGCCTTTGCTGTGGGCAACCCTCTGGGATTCAGCTCCACCATAACCTCCGGTATTATAAGTGCGGTGGGGAGAAAAGCAGATGACCGTCTCGGAACGAGTTTTACCGATTACATCCAGACAGATGCCGCCATCAACCCGGGAAATTCCGGAGGTCCTCTGGTAAACATTAAAGGCCAGGTGATAGGAATAAATACATGGATAGCATCACAGTCAGGCGGAAGCATAGGGCTGGGATTTGCAATTCCGATTAATAATGCAAAGAAAGTTATCAATGAACTTATTTCATCCGGCAAGGTTGAATACGGATGGCTTGGAATATCCATGAGTGATCCTTCTGAAGGAATTGCCAGGGACATGGGGCTTACCGGAAAAGATGGAGCGTTTGTATTTAACGTGTACAAGGGATCTCCCGCATGGAAAGGGGGAATAAAACCCGGTGACTACATTACAAAAATAGATTCACACAACATTAAAGATGCAGATGATCTTCTTCACGTGGTCGGCAACCTGGAGCCGGGAAAGACCTACTCATTCAGAGTAATACGATACAATAATCCGGTAAACTTGCGGGTCAAGATTGCAACAAGAAAAGATGAAGAAGAAATAATAAAAGACTCGAAGTCCCTGTGGCCCGGGGTAACGGTAGTCGGCATTACAAAGGATATTCAGGAACGACTTAATCTTAAGTCCAACATTGGCAAGGTTATGATAGGGGCTGTCAGCCAGAATACATCAGCCTTCAAGGCAGGACTCAGAAGCGGTGATATTGTCAAGGAAATCAACCGTAAAAAAATTAACAGCGTTATGGATTTCTATCGAATTATCAACAACGCTCATTCCAAAGAGTTTATTTTCAAAGTTAACAAACAGGGAACTGACGTAATACTCGGTATTGTTCCTTAAAATTTTTCATTCTTATGTACCTTCTGCAGCATGGGGTTCACTCCTCCCCCCTGTGCTGCAGTTTTTTTGCATTGAACTCATGACCATTATGCAGTACTATTACCGTACAATGGATTATGCGTTTGATTCAAAAAGTCTGTACTTTTCGCTCTTCCTGAACTCCTTTATGCCCATAGTTCTGACGGACAAAGAAGACAACATTATCGATGTAAATAAAAAGTTCTGCAGCTTGCTCGGTTATACGAGAGAAGAGATGCTGTCAATGTCTTTAGCTGACATTGTTCCTGCGGAAAAAAGTACAGCAGGAACAAGTATTATTACCCACGATTTAAAGACCCGTGAGGGGAAACCCTT
>QNBL01000155.1 GCA_003641695.1 Spirochaetota bacterium | reverse complement strand
TCCTTATGGATAGAAAACGCGCCGCGGGAATTCTGCTGCATCCTGCTTCCCTTCCGTCACAAAATTGTATAGGTGATCTCGGCCCCCGGGCATATCAGTTTGTCGACTTTATACAGGCTTCCGGTGCACGCCTCTGGCAGGTTCTTCCTTTAGGTCCTGTCGGGTGCGGCGAGTCTCCCTACGATTCTCCCAGTGCATTTGCCGGGAATACCTATCTCATAAGTTTGAACATACTTGTGGAGAAAGGCTTTCTTCCGGAAAGCGACCTTCAAAGCACTCCCTGCCTGGAGGAGAGCCGGATTGATTACGGGAATGTGCGCCGGTGGAAACTGCCTCTTCTTGAGAAAGCTGCAGAAAAATTTCTGGAATCAGGGGAGGATGATGCATACCCCCTTTTCTGCCGGGAGAACAGCTGGTGGCTGGATGACTATGCCCTTTTTCAGTGCCTCAGGGATCATTACGGAACAGAAAGCTGGGATCCGGATATAACTGCAAGAGAAAAAAATGCCCTGGCACGCTGGTCTGAAAAAAAGAGGGATGTTATTGAGAAAGAGAAGGTCCTTCAGTACTTTTTTTTCAGCCAGTGGAAATCCCTTAAAAACTACGCCAACAGCAGACAGATCAGGATAATAGGGGATATTCCCATTTTCGTTTCTCTGCAAAGTGCAGACTTCTGGGCGAACAGACGATTGTTTCATACGGACAAAAACGGTACTCCAACGGTTGTGGCAGGTGTTCCCCCTGATTATTTCAGCAGTACCGGGCAGCTGTGGGGAAATCCCCTTTACGACTGGAATATCCATAAAAAAGAGGGGTACAGCTGGTGGCTCCGGAGGATTGGACACCTGGCCGAAATGACAGACATAATACGGATCGATCATTTCAGGGGGTTTGAAGCGTACTGGGCTGTTCCTGCTCTCTCAAAAACCGCAGAAAAAGGGCAGTGGGTAAAAGCTCCCGGGATGGACTTTTTTAAAAAGGTCAGAGAACAGTTTCCGGATTTGCAGATAATGGCAGAGGATCTCGGGGTCATAACCGATGAAGTCAGGGATTTAAGGGACACCTTCCATTTCCCCGGAATGAAGGTTATGCAGTTCGGTTTTGAAGGGGGAGGGGACAGAAAGCTGGATCCTTCCAACGTTTTTCTTCCCTTTAACTATACCTCCAATTCAGTTGTTTACTCCGGTACGCATGATAACAACACCACCAGGGGGTGGTACAACAATCTTCCCGGCTGGAACAGGGACCTGATACGGAGGTACCTTGCAAGACCGGATGATGATATAGTGTGGGACATTATCCGGGAAGGAATGAAATCGTGTGCAGACTTTGCAGTCTTTCCCATGCAGGATATTCTTGATCTGGGGGAGAAAGCCAGAATGAATCTGCCTTCTACGGTAGGCGGTAATTGGTCCTGGAAAATGCAGCTTGAGGATTTGAACGGGTTTGCCGGTTCAAGGTTCAGGGAGATGGCAGAACTGTACGGAAGGATGTAACCAGGCTGCAAACCCGGTATTCAAAGCCCGGCACTGAAAACAGAACTAAAAAAACAAGACTAAAAAACAGGGCTAAAAAAGAGGGCAGCTTCCCGGAACGGGAGGCTGCCTGAAAACTATTTTTGTAAGGAGAACTACTGGTCTATTACTCCGTAATCCTTTCCGTATTTAGCGGTAACGTAATCAATATCCTTATCACCTCTGCCGGAAAGATTAACCAGGATCGATTCGTCCGCAGGGAGGGATGCGGCAAGTTTTACGGCATAGGAAACCGCATGAGCACTTTCCAGGGCAGGGATGATTCCCTCAACCCTTGAGAGTTCGAAAAAGGCATCTATTGCCTCTTTATCGGTAATGGTTTCATATTTAATCCTGCCGATGTCTTTGAGGTAGCTGTGTTCAGGTCCTACACCCGGATAGTCCAGGCCGCTGGCTACAGAGTAAACCGGCAGAGGATTACCCTCCTCGTCCTGCAGCAGATAGGATTTGAATCCATGAATAACACCCGTGGTTCCCAATGTCATGGTTGCAGCATGTTCTCCCGGTTTAAAACTGAGACCTGAAGGTTCTACTCCGTATATCTTTATATCCTCATCCTCCAGGAAAGCGGTAAACAACCCGATTGCGTTTGAACCTCCTCCGACACATGCAACAAGATGGTCCGGTTTCCCGCCGGTCATCTCCCGAAACTGTTCTCTGGCTTCATATCCGACTACGCTCTGGAAATCCCTGACCATCATGGGGAAAGGATGGGGACCGACAACAGAACCTATTGCATAGAGTTGTGTTACAGGATCCTGTACATACGCGGTAAATGCTTCATCCACAGCTTCTTTCAGGGTCTTAAGACCCGATTGTACCGGAACAACCTTTGCTCCGAGGATTTTCATTCTAATAACGTTGGGATGTTCTTTTTTAATGTCCACCTCACCCATGTATATGTCACATTCAAGACCGAGCAGGGCGGCCGCAGTTGCCAGGGCTACACCGTGCTGTCCTGCGCCTGTTTCAGCAATAACCTTCTTTTTTCCCATCTTTTTGGCAAGGAGCACCTCTCCCAGGCAGTGGTTTATCTTATGGGCACCAGTGTGGTTAAGGTCTTCACGCTTAAAGTAAATTTTAGCTCCGCCGGTCTTTTTGGTAAGACTTTCTGCAAAGAAAATCGGACTTGGACGGCCTACGTAGTGCTGGTAAAGACTCTTGAGTTCCTGTTGAAACTCAGAACTTTCCCTGATTGCGTTATACTCCGCAGTTATCTCTTCCATGATTTTTTGAAGTTCAGGGGGGAGAAATACTCCGCCGTATTCTCCGAAATATCCTTCCTTGTTGGGTATATTAACCAGTTCTGCTGTGCTCATACATACACTCCTATAGTTTCTTTTTGTAGAAACGTTACTGTTTATAGAAACAGTTATACCGCAATACTCATCCGGTGTCAAGTGAAAATACGAGAAAAAATGGAAAAAATGATTTTACCGGGTGTACTGCAGTTTGTAGAGGTTGTAGTAGAGTCCTTTTTTGGACAGAAGCTCCTCGTGAGTACCCTCTTCCTGTACCCTGCCGCTGCCGAGAACCAGAATTCTGTCGGCATGCCGGATGGTGGAAAGCCGGTGGGCTATTACCAGGGAGGTGCGGTTTTCAGTCAGCCGTTCAACAGCCTTCTGGATGTTCTTTTCCGTTTCTGTGTCGATGCTTCCGGTGGCCTCATCCAGGATAATGATCGCTGGATTCCTGGCAAGAACCCGGGCAAAGGAAAGGAGCTGCCGTTGTCCGGTGGAGATGTTCGCTGCATTCTCCGACAGATCAAAGCGGTACTTGCCCGGGAGTTTTTCAATAAAACCGGCTGCCTGAGCCGCCCGGGCTGCCTGAGCCGTTTGCTCTTCAGTTAAATCCAGACCGGCCCGTACGTTTTCTTCAATACTTTCTGCGAACAGAAAAACATCCTGCTGTACCGGAATGACCCCTTTCCGTAAATCCTCAAGGGGGATATCCTGTATATTCACTCCATCGATACAAATCTCACCTTCATCTATCTCCCACATCCGGGTCAAGAGGTTCGCAATTGTTGTTTTCCCTGCCCCCGTATAGCCGGCAATGGCGGCTGTTTCTCCGGGATAGACGGTAAAGGAGAGATTTTTAAGCACCGGCTCCCCTTGTTTATAGGAGAAGGAAACGTTCTTGAATTCAATCTTTCCCCTGCCGGGTTCCCAGCTCTTCCCTTTTCCCGTATCCTCGATTATTTCGGACTCTTCCATGAGGGAGAATACCCTTTCACCTCCGGCCATGGCAGACTGCAGAATGGTGAACTTTTCAGCAAAGTCCAGTACCGGACGGTAAAATTTTTGAACAAGACTTAAAAAAGCGATGAGGACCCCCAGAGAAAGATCTCCTTCCTGGACCCTGGATGATCCAAAGTAAATAACCACCCCCACGGTTACGGAGGTAAAGAGGTTCATCAGCGGCCGGAAAAAGGCAAAGACGTAGAGCTCTAAAAGCTGAGCCCTTAAAAGCACTTCGTTCTCTTTCCCGAACGCTTTTCCCGTAGATTCCTCCCTGCCGAACATTTGAATAATCTCCATCCCCATTATGTGCTCCGAAAGAAAGGCATTTACCCTGGCGACACTGCTTCGTACCCTGCGGTAGGCATTTCGGGCTTTTGCCCTGAAAACTGCTGCAGCAATAAACACCGGGGGAAGGGAAAGAGCAGTTATCAGTGCAAGTCTGGTATTGAGAAAGAATATGGTAACCAGGACGCCGATTATCAGACTGAAATCCTTCAGGACCGATGCAGCAACAGAGGTAAAAAACTCATTTAACGTTTCGACATCGTTGGTGACTCTGCTGACCAGACTGCCCACCGGGGTTTTGCTCATGAAGTTCAGGGACTGACGGATGATATGGTTGTACAATGAGACCCGGATATCCTTCATTACCATCTGGCCGGTAAAGGCCAGGAGGTATACCTGAACAAAAGAAAACAGCAGTACCGCCAAAAGGAGAAAGAAGTACAGAACTCCCTTGGCAGTCAGTGCAGCAGGATCCGGATCAGGGGTCAGAATGTTTCCGTCAATTGCTGTTTTAATAACCACCGGAAGAAGAAGTTCTGCAGCTGTTGCCAGCAGCAGGGCAATTACCGCAATGGTCATATGGAGCGTATAAGGTTTTGAAAAGGAGAGAATCTTCCTCATTATCTCGGGATCGTATTTTTTTATTAAGGGTTCTTCTTTCATACATCCTCCCCCTGAAGTACAGCAATTTCACGGTAAAGTCCCTCCTCCATGAGAAGTTCGCCGGGAGTCCCTCTCTGGACAATACGTCCGCCGTCAAGAACATAGACATAGTCGCATCTGCTCAGGGTGCTGACCCTGTGGGATACAAGGATATTTGTTTTTCCCTGCCTTTTTTCAAAAAGTCTGTGCAGAATGCTGCTTTCCGTTTCCGTATCCACCGATGAAAAGGGGTCATCCATAATCAGAACAGGAGGATCGGGAAGCAATGCTCTCCCCATGGCAATCCGCTGCTTCTGGCCCCCTGACAGAGTTACTCCCCGCTCGCCAACCTCCGTTCCAATACCGCCGGGAAAGTTTTCAAGGTCCTTTACAAGAGAAACAATGGAGCATATCTCCATAATTTCACTATCCCCGGCATCGGGTTTTCCAAAGGATATGTTTTCCCGTATGGTGGTAGAGAAAAGAAAGGTATCCTGGGGAACAAATCCCAAATTTTTCCTCAGGACTTCCAGTTTGTAGTTCCTGATATCGATATCACCGATGAGAAGTGTTCCTTCCGGAGGATCCAGAAGCCTGGGTAAAAGTTTTAAAAGGGTTGATTTCCCCGATCCCGTTCTGCCGAGAATACCGGTGGTCGCTCCCCGGCGGAAGACGGCGTTTATCTCTTTGATCACCGGGCTGTCTGTCCCGGGATATGCAAAAGTCAGATTCTTGACCTTGATATCAGATTCCTTGAAGAATGGTACCGGTCTGGGTGGTGATACAATATCCGGCTCCGTTTTAAGAATATTGTTTATCCTCCCCATGGAGGCAGCTCCTCTCTGCAGAATGTTTACGGTAAAACCCATTCCCATAAGAGGCCAGATCAGCATGACAAGATAGCTGATGAGTGCGGTAAAATCTCCCGGGGTTATCTGTTTATTTATAACTGCCCTTCCGCCGAAGACCAGTAACAGCATTAAAGAAAGTCCTGAAATAAAAGATATAAGAGGAAAGAAAAAACCCCACAGCCGTACAAGCCGCATGTTGCGTTCTTTATACTGGAGATTTACCTGTAAGAACTTCTTTTTGAAGT
Source organism: Spirochaetota bacterium (assembly GCA_003641695.1). Classification (GTDB taxonomy): domain Bacteria; phylum Spirochaetota; class Spirochaetia; order B11-G9; family B11-G9; genus B11-G9. The sequence continues at coordinate 983 of QNBL01000155.1, read as the reverse complement.
AAGTCTCCATTGTAAGAGACTTTATTACCCTGATTCCTGAAAAAGTCTCCCGTGTCCGTTCGGTGAGGAGTGAAAAGCCCTCCTGTACCGATTTGAAGTACTTTTTTATAAACTTCCCTGCAAAAAGAATGATAAGAGTAATAAAGGGCAGGGGCAGAATGGTAACAAGAGCAAGCTTTCCGTAGGTGATAAAAAGCAGGGATACTATGCCCACCGAAAGAACAGTGCCGTCCAGAAACGCCACCAGAGCCATCCCGGAAGCCCGGCGCACTGAGCGCATATCGTTGGTTGCCCTGGCCATAATATCTCCACTCTTTACCGAACCGAAGAAAGTACTTGAGAGTGTCAGGAGGTGATCGAAGATCTTTTTCCTAAGGTCCCGCTCTATCCTTCTTGATGAGCCTATAATAAAGAACCGCCATCCGAATCTGGCAGCTCCAACGGAAACTGCAATGGAAAGCATGAGCAGCATAAGGGTTCCAATCCGGTGCAGGGAGAACCCTTCAGTGCCCAGACTGTCCACCGCCTTTTTTATCAGGAGCGGAATGTACATCTCCCCCGCATCGGTGGCTAAAAGGCAGATAAAACCGATGATGTAGGCACTTCGGTATTTCCTTGCAAAAGGCAGCAGGGTTTTCAGTTCCTTGAACATGCTTCACTATACCATGAACTCCGTACTTTACAATCCATACCAAAGAATGTATCAATAAAAGTAATGAACATAATCCTCTTTGAATCAGAAAAGATCCCCGCCTTTCTCCCCATGGGGGACGGCCGGGCACAGCATATTGTAAAAATCCTGAGGCTGAAGGAGGGGGATTCCTTCAAGTGCGGACTGGTAAACGGCCCTTCGGGGATCTGCAGTATAATGGGGATCAATGCTGAAGGCATTGCCCTGTTCTGGGAAAAGAAAGCAGAAAAGAAAGAGCTGTACCCCCTGACCCTGGTAGTAGGATATACCCGCCCCATAAGTGCAAAACGGA
>QNBL01000154.1 GCA_003641695.1 Spirochaetota bacterium | reverse complement strand
TGTCGAAGCTGTTACAGAGAAAAAATCAGTAATTTCACCGGAGGACGGAAAAACAGTCAGAATTTCAGGTGTAAACTTTAAAAGTATCCCTTCGGGAACCTATACTGCAGGGAACTTCGGGAATGCAGATGATTCTGCGCTGTTAACGGATCGGTACCTTGTTAATTTTCCCCATATTGAACAGGTTGACGGGTTTTATATGATGAGTAGCGAGGTCACTGTCGGGGAGTATGAAAGTTTTCTTAAGGACAATCCAGGGTGGCAAAAAGATTCTCTGGAAGAACTGAAAAGCAAAGGGTTTGTTACGGGTGATTATCTCTTTAACTATAGTACAGACGACAAATCGATTCCTGTATCATACGTTTCATGGTATGCTGCACAAGCTTTCTGTAGATGGATGACGGACAACCTTCCGGAAAATTACCGTGGAAAATATGAAGTAAAGCTTCCATCAGAAGCTCAGTGGGAATATGCTGCAGAACTGAACTCCAGAACAGCAGCTAAAAAGGTATTCAAAGCCGGAAATCCGGACGGTCCCCAGGCAGTACGGTTTGACAGGCAGGGTGCTTTAGGACTTTACGATCTTCTTGGTAATGTGTGGGAATGGAATTCCAACTACTATCTTCCTGCAGATACAGTTTTCGGATGTTTCGGCTTTCCTGATAAAAACAATATTTACACAGGCAATGAAAGAGCTGTCAGAGGCGGAAGCTGGGCAAACAATCCTGATGAGATCTCGGTAACCACCAGAGGTTCCCAGAATCCATCCTGGTGTACTCCCTTTCTCGGATTTCGTGCAGTAATGGTAAAGAAGGTTCATTAAATGGCTGAAAGTGATGGAATAAAGATGCTGGCCGAGAACAGACGAGCCAGATATCAGTATGCGATAGAAGATACCCTTGAATGCGGAATCGAGCTCCGGGGGACTGAAGTAAAGTCAATGCGTGCCGGTAAGTTTTCGTTTTCTGATTCCTATGCCCGAATTATCAACAATGAGCTTATTCTGGTGGGGTTTCACATCTCTCCCTACGAGTTCGGCAATATTCATAATCATGATCCCGACCGGAACAGAAGGCTTTTGGTGCACAAACAGGAGATAAAGAGGTTTAAAAGGAAGATTGATGAACGGGGTTATACCCTCATCCCCCTTAAATTCTACCTGAAAAAAGGGAAGGTAAAACTACTGATAGGAATTGGAAAAGGCAAGCAGGCACAAGACAAACGCGAAACAATTAAAAAACGTGATCAGATGCGGGATGCAGAGAGAGAGTTCCGCAAGAGATTTTAAAGCCACTTGATTTAAAGTAAAAAAATGATTATCTTCTTACTCAGCAACAAAACCCGGGGGTGTAAGGGTTTCGACTGTTGGATTGTACAGGTCAGGGTTGCAGGCGGAGCTGTTCTAACTCCTTAAACTGGGCAAAACAATTAACTGCTGAAGATAATAACGCAGATTACGCATTAGCTGCATAGATCAGCTATCAGGTCCTGTTTCTCCCGCTCTGAAGAGGCAGGGTACCTGACACAACCAGGGCTTGCCGGAGATAATGTCTGCCGTATTTCCGGGACACAAAAGACAGACTTTGAAGTTGAGCGGTTTGCTTCCAATACCGTAACTTCTTCGAGATTTAAATTGGAGCTAAGCCTGTAGATATTCTCATCTGGCCCAACAGGACCCGGGTTCGACTCCCGGCACCTCCATTTAATCCTCCGGATACCAGATTCTGTTCATTTTGTGGAATATTCTTCCCCTTCCTCTGATGGAGAACATAATAAAAACGAAAATAAGATAGAGTAGATTTATTCCAACGGCAGCCCAGAACCAGGCGGGATTCCCTGAAACGAATGTTCTGAGCGGCAGGTTGATTGTCAGCACATAGGGGATGGCGAATGCAAAGGTTAAACCGGAGGCATAGGTATAATCGGTTGCCACAGGTGTTTCAAACTCAGGGTCGACTACCCTTAAAAGAGCCAATCCTGTGGATAGTGTACCTGTTGATACCCCGAAAATTAACAAAGTACGCATGAACCGGTGATCCCTGAAAATTCTTGATCCAAAGTAGATAACTGTATAGGAGGTAACAACTGCCCCTGCTGCAGTTACAATGAGAATCGGGAACCAGTATTTTGATACTACTACCAGTGAAATGGCAGCTATAGCGCTCGTTACCATCAAGTCTACAGAAAATCCCGAAATCCTGTTGAGGGTCAGATTATCCATAATATGCATAGTATCAGTTTTTCGCAGGATCTGCTTTAAAAGGAGCCCCATAATAGCTGCAAATATAAAGCTCAATCCCCAGAAAGTTGCAGCGAGCTGTTCACCGGACTTTCCTGCAAAGGAAAGAAGAAAGTCAAGCCCCTTTAAAACTAAAAAGGTGAGAAAGTATCCAAGAAAAACAAGGGAAAGATTCATGGTCAAACTGTCAATGGCTTCTGTTTCTGTCGTTTGGTATGCCCCAACCGGCAGCTTGCTGTTTTTAGGGTGGATACCGCTTTTAATCTCTTTATTGTGAAGGAATAAAATACATTCTTTTTTTATCCAGTTATGTCTGATTCCGTAATTTATTAAAAATATACCGCCGAAACTACAGATAATAAATCCTACAGCAGCAAAGGTCAGCCCAATATTTCCGGCATTATGAACTCCGAATGTAATCCAGCTTTCGCCTATGGAAAATGCCTGCCCGGGCCCCTGGGCAAATCCCAGGGGAAGCAGATACCCGAAGGAGTGAAAAAGATCCGGCCTTATTGTATTAATCATGAGAAAAGTCAACAGCAGTCCAATTGCACCTTGAAAAGCGTATTGCATTAATACCATCAGGGTAGTATTGAATATCCTGCCCTTTGAGGTAGTTTGTTTTGGAGGAGCTTTTAAGGACAGGGCTACAAATGAGATGCTGAGAAGATGATAAGCCATTGCACCAAGACCGGCAGAGGTAACCCCAAATTTGGGGAAAACAAAATTATAGAAAGGAAGGAGGATGAACCCTGCCACAAGGGAGTTGGGTATCAAAAATTTCTGGAAAAATGCAGTTCGTGAGCGTAGCCAGGTCGCCAATACCAAAGCTGAAGAAATAATACCCAAATGAATAAAAAAGATCCATTCAAACCCCATAATTACATCCTTGTTTTTTAAGTAGTCACTGTTCATTATTACCTGATGTTGCAAAAAATACAAATAAAATTTAAAATCTGAACAATGAGTACGAAAATTTCAAGAAACGTATCCATAGATACGAACTTTTATAATTTCTTACGGTCCGTTCTGGGTTTCTGGTTTAAAAAGCAATTTAGACTTACTGCAGATATACCGGAAGAGGTTATAAACCTCTCCGCACCGTTTCTTCTGTTTCCGAATCACCAGGGGTTCTGGGACCCCTTTATGGCCGGGATATTTATTAAATATCCTGTTTTCTATATTGCTTCTGCTGCGGTATTCAGGTATCCGTTATTTGAATATTTTATGAAACTGCTGGGGGCAATTCCGAAAAAAAAAGCCCAGTCTGATCTTGATTCAATAAAACATATAATGAAGATCCGTGATGCCGGCGGTGTGATAGGGGTATTCCCCGAGGGCAGAAGAACCTGGGACGGCACTACTCTGCCGCTGGTTTATGCAACTTCAAAACTGATTAAACTTCTCAAGATTCCTGTAGTCACAGCACTTTTCAAAGGGGGGTACTACAGTCATCCTCGATGGGGTAAGCATATTCAAAAAGGAAAGGTGCGTATTGAATATAAACTACTTTTCCAAAAAGATGAAATCAAGAAACTGTCTGTGGAAGAAATCCATAAAATACTTACCGAAGATCTTTCTTTTGATGAAATTGCTTATCAGGAAAAGGTAAAGCACCTCTATACTGGTAAAAATCCTGCTGAATATATGGAACAGGCAGTATACCTATGCCCAAACTGCAAAGAGACAGGAACAATCAGATCTTCAGGAGACACTGTTGTCTGCAGTTCATGCGGGTATTCAGTTACCATTGATGAATACCGGAACCTGACGAGTAGCAGGAATAAGGTAATTTTTAATACTATCAGAGACTGGATCAAATGGCAGAACAGCGAATTCGAGGGGTATATCAGCGGTATCTACGGCAGGGATAATGAAAAAATCTTGATTCAGGACAGTGGATTGACGGTTCAAAGGGTATTGCCAGGAGGTAAAAGAATGAAACCTTTCTTGAATAATGCTGGCATTACCCTCTCAGTTGTAAAAATGACCATATTGGATAAAAACGGAAAAGATATCATCTCGTTCCGGGCAAAAGATCTCCATGCTGCAAACGTCCAGAATAAGGAGAAGCTTGATTTTTATTACGACAGTATTCTTTACAATATTTTCGATAAAAAAAAGAGGTTCAGTGCTTACAAATGGCTTGTAGCGATTCAGCAAATACAACGTTTAGCAGGGACTAACGCACCCTCTGTCTGACAAATGAATCCGATTCCAGATACCCCAGATCCTCAGCGATTTCTTCAATATCTTTAGCTTTGTTTTTCTTTTTAACCCTCATAACTTCTTCTGCCTGTTCGAGAGAGAGAGCACTGAGTTTAATGATGCGCCTTTTATCTTCCATTTTCATCCCGATACATAATAGAAGGGGCTGCTGTTTATTGTCAAGGCAGCCCCATATTTTTTCCTATCCGCTGATTGCAATTTTTCTCGGTTTGGCTTTTTCCTTGATATCTACTGTCAGTGTAAGAACGCCTTTATCCATGGTGGCTTTAATGGAATTTTCATCAACCTCATCTTCAAGGGTGTATTCTTTTACATACTTGCCCATTCTCCGTTCTCGATGAAGCCACCCGTTTTTGAAATCCGGCATCTGCTTTTGGCCCTCTACTCTTAATAGTTTGTTTTCGATGATGATATCAAGGTCATCCTTACTTGCTCCCGGTATTTCAAGCTGGAGCGTTATTTTGTCCTTTGTGCTGCTTATTTTTCCTGCTGGAACAATAATGTTTTCTTTGCTCATAATATACCTCCCCTTATTTCACCTTTACTTCAATCTGCCGTGGTTTTACTGATTCTTTCTTGGCAATTGTTACGACGAGCACACCGTCTTTAAGATCTGCTTTTACGCTACTGTCGTCTGCCATATCCGGCAGTGTGATGCTTCTTTCAAAGGTTCCATACCAAATTTCATTGTGGTACACTTTTTCCTGATCAACATTTTTCAGATTTTTTTTCTCTCCCTTGATGATGAGAACGTTTCTGCTAATGGTGAGATCGATATCCTTCTTGTCTACTCCGGGGATATCCATAAAGAGATAAAAGTTATCATCATCTTCGGCAAAGTCTACTGCAGGCACTGAACTCCTCCCAAAGTAGCGGCTGTCCATAAAATCTGAATCAAAGAACCTGCTCAGCTCGTTCTGCAGAAGATCTAACTCGCTTAGTGCACTGTTAAATCCCGGTTTTTTCCATTCAATTAAATTCATACTGACACCTCCTGAATATCTTTTTATTAATCTACAAGCATAAAATATGCCAATTTGCAAAAACTAGATAATTCTTTATATTACAAAGAATAAAATATTTTTGCAGGTTTTGTTTTTGAAATGATTCTGTTTCAAAAAACCACAAATAGTGAGTATTATAAACAGCTTTATGTGTAAAATTGACACAATTTAACCAAAAATTTTCTTGCAATATGATACCAAACGATTATACTGATTTTATGGTCCATCCACATTTCTTACTACATTTAGCCATTATTCTGCTTCTTTCAAAGTATGTGGCTGCACTGTCTCTAAAGTTCAAGATGCCCCCGGTTCTCGGGATGATACTTGTCGGGATTCTGATAGGTCCATCAGCTCTTGATATAGTGAAAACAGATGTAGTTATTCAGTGGCTGTCCAAACTCGGAGTAATAATGCTTTTGTTCACAGCGGGACTGGATACCGATTTACAACAGATGAAATCACAGGGGAAAGTATCTCTGCTTTCAGCTCTCGGCGGAGTCACGATTCCGTTTCTTTTAGGTTTTTTTACTTCCAGGTTTTTCGGCCTGAATAATTTTTCTGCTGTACTTATCGGTACTGTTTTGACAGCAACCAGTGTAAGTGTAACGGTCATGACGCTGATCGAGATGAAAAAACTACATTCACCCGAAGGAACAACAATCCTTGGAGCAGCGATAATTGATGATATTATCGGTATACTGATGCTCACCTTCGTTTTCGGCCTTCATGGAGGAGGAGAGAGTATCACTTTCTCATTGCTCAAGATTCTGGCTTATTTCGTTTTTTCTTTTCTTATTGGATTTTTTCTTTTTAAACCTATCCTGAGATTCACCAAAAAGCTGAATGTGGAGGAAGGGATTGTTACCCTGGCGCTGGCTTTGTGTTTTTTCTTTGCCTGGGCTGCCGAAAAAGCAGGAATTGCAGAGATTACCGGAGCATATATAGCAGGGCTTTTTATAGGACAGACCCGGCACAAGAGAACGGAGAGTGAAGGAGTTGAAACTCTGGGACAGTCTTTTTTTGTAGCAATATTCTTTATCAATATAGGTCTTGAGACGCATTTGGAAAATATCTCAGGAAATCCTCTTTTTATTATTCTCGTAATTCTGTTTGCGGTAACTGGCAAAATGCTCGGTGCCGGGGCCGGGGCAAAACTCGGTGGTTTATCTCTCAAACAGTCGGCCCGTATAGGTGCCGGGATGATTCCAAGGGGAGAGGTTGCACTCATTATATCAGCAATAGCTCTTACAAAAGGAATATTCACACAGACAGAATATTCGACAACTGTTCTGATTGTCATAATATCGGCTATTCTTACACCCCCTTTGCTTAAACTAACTTT
>QNBL01000153.1 GCA_003641695.1 Spirochaetota bacterium | reverse complement strand
CTCGACAGCTTTTTCAAGCATATTAAAGGTGCCCTGACGGAGGATAAAATCATAGAACTGCGGGGGTTTGGGACTTTTGAGATCAGGACCCGGAAGGGCCGGGAAAAAGCCAGAAACCCCAAAACCGGGGATATTGTTTCTGTCAGTACCCATGGGGTTGCGATATTCCGGCCTGGGAAAGAGCTCAAGAAGATGGTTTGGCCTTTGCGAAATGAAAAGTAACAGTTCAGTTATACGGAAATTTTTTACCGAGATTGGCCTTCTCCTGCTGTCTTCTGTTGTTTTTTCTCTTTCTTTTCCAAGTTTTATATCTGACCGGGGTTTTGGTGTACTTTCCTTTGTTTCAATAATACCGGTGTTTATAGTTGTTCACCGTTCATCATGGAAGTCTGTTTTTTTCTACGGCAGTTTCTACGGATTTGTGACGTATGCAATATTCAACTACTGGCTTTCAACGTTTCATCCGCTTGCAATTGTCATTGTTCCGATTATCTATTTAGTATATTTTTTGATTCTTTTCCCGGTTTTAAAGCTGGCGGATAAACTTTTTCCCCGGAATGGATATCTGGTACAGATATTTCTTTGGATCAGCTATGAATATCTGCGGACAAAAGGATTTTTAGGATACCCATACGGCAACATAGGCTATGCACTCTCTTTCTGGACCCCATTTATCCAGTCCGCATCTTTTCTTGGGTCCTGGGGGATCTCTTTTCTGGTACTCTTCCCTTCAGCTTTCCTGGGAAATGCTCTCAAAGAGGGAAGATCCGGTTTTATGGACTTCATTAAGGAGCAAAAGAGAATTGCTGTTATTTATACAGCTCTTTTTGTAGTTAACCTTGTCTACGGAGCCGTTGTAATGCAGGATTATTCCGGGTACCCAGCGTGGAAAGTCGCTCTTATTCAGCACAATTCAGATTCCTGGAAGGGCGGGATAAGAACGTATGAGAAAAATTTCAGAATTTTAAAGCGGTTGAGTCTGGAAGCTGTAAAAGAAAATCCGGACATTGTTATCTGGTCGGAAACCTCCTTCGTTCCCGGGGTTGACTGGCATTCGAAATACCGTACGGATAAAGAACGGTATGCTCTGGTAAAAGATCTTGAGGATTTTCTTGCTACACAGAAAATTCCCTATGTGATTGGTAATGATGACGGGCAGCTCAAAGATCCTGCATTGCCGCCGGTACTGCCCGACGGCAGCTATAACAGAAAAGACTATAATGCAACTTTTCTGTATGAAGACGGTGAACTGAAACAGACCTATCGGAAAATTCAACTCGTACCTTTTACCGAGAATTTTCCTTATAAAAAGACGTTTCCAAAATTTTATCAGCTCCTGGTTGATCATGATTATCATTTTTGGGAAAAAGGCACAGAATACACAGTTTTTAACGCCAGAGGGGTAAAATTTTCTACTCCCATCTGCTACGAAGATGTCTTTGGCTACATTTCCAGGAATTTTGTCAAGAGGGGAGCCCAGGTGATTGTAAATCTGACCAACGATTCCTGGTCAGGTGCTGTTTCTGCAGAGATGCAGCATATGCAGATGGCCGTTTTCAGGGCAATTGAGAACCGAAGGAGTGTTGTGAGGAGTACAAACTCAGGAATGACTGTCCTTATCGATCCCGATGGGCGAATACTCAAGTCCATAGAGCCCTTCAAGGAAGGGTATCTCGTAGGGGATGTTCCGATTTACAATGCAAAAACAACTTTCTATACTAAAATGGGAAACTGGTTTGCTTTTGTTTCCATCGCTCTGTCGGTCTTTCTTTTGGGTTTGGGAATTATAAGCTATATCAGACAGATAATAATTGACAAGAGAGACTAAGTAGGGGATTATGTAAGTATGAAAGCAAAGATACTTATTGTAGATGATGAACCTATGAATCTCGATTTTTTTGATTTGATGCTGTCAAAGCTGGGTTTTGAGGTGCTGAGTGCCGGTGATGGGCTCGAAGCTCTTGAAAAGGTGAAGGCTACACATCCCGATCTTATTCTTCTTGACAATGTTATGCCTAAAATGTCCGGCTGGCAGGTTACAAAGGTTCTGAAATCCGATGAGGAGTATCTTCAGTATCGGGACATTCCAATCATCATGTTTTCAGCAATGGACGATGTTCAGGATAAGATAGAAGGATTCGAATTGGGAGTTGAGGACTATATTACCAAGCCCTTTAATTTTTCAGAGGTGATTGCCCGGATCAGGGCGGTGCTGAAGAATAGAGAGGTTCACCGTTCCATGCTCAGTAAGGATCAAGGTATGCGCCTCGGGAAAACCTTAAGTGATTCGGTAAAACTTGTTGTAGATTCGCTGAAAGCTCCTCTGGGACAGATTCTCACCGATTCTGAGAATCTTGATCCCGCTGACAGCAGTGCAGTAAGGAGATTTGTGGACAACGTACGGAGAGAAACTTCCGGGATTCTAGCCTCCTTTAAAGAGATTGAAAACTATATAACCAATTTTGAAAGCCAGAGCGGGTTTGATTCTTCCGGCAGTAATCTTCTTGAAGATTTCGACAAGAGGATTAAGGCCAATTTCCTGGAGGAACAGAGTGATAAGTGACGAAAAACAGAAGGTTCTGGATCTTTTTGCAGAGGGTAGAAAGAAGTATAAACTAATGGATTTTAGAGGTGCAAAAAAGTGTTTTGCCGATGCATTAAAGATAGATCCTGAAGACGGCCCATCTCAAGTTTACTTTGCAAGGTGCAAACACTATATCGAAAATCCCCCCCCGGAAGACTGGGATGGGGTTTTTGTAATGACTACAAAATAAAAATAAACGACAACGGATTGGACATGACTAAGAAAAAGGGTAACAGTATAGCCAGAAAGATAGGTACTACCCTCGGTAAATCAACTGTATTTTCCGGGGTAATGCATTTTACCGATTCACTGAAGATAAACGGCAGCTACGAAGGAGAGATTATCTCCTCGGGATTTTTATATGTTGAAGAGGGAGCGGTAATAAAAGCGGATATCCATGTGGATTCCATAGTTGTAGCCGGTGTTGTTCATGGCGATATTGTGGCTGTGAATCATGTAGAGATGCTCTCCGGGGGACAGGTTTACGGTAACGTTAAAACGTCCAGATTGAGAATAGCAGATAACGTGGTTTTTCAGGGAAAGTGTGAGATGATAAAAGACCCCAGGACTGTGGATATTTTTTCTGCCAGAGTTGAAAAATTGAAGAAGACGGTTGGTAGTGTCGGATAAGAAAAAGGTTTCACTGCTCTTTATCGGTACCGAGCTGACTAACGGAACGGTACAGGATACTCATACCCGTTATATTACACCAAGACTAGGCGAAATCGGGATGGATGTGCGGTCTGTTCAGCTGCTTCCCGATGATAGAAGTATAACAGGAGATTTAAAGAGGGAAGCAGACCTCAGTGATATTGTTATTGTTGCCGGGGGATTGGGACCGACTTCGGATGATCTTACCAGAGAAATTATTGCAGAAGCTGTAGGCTGCAGGCTGCTCTTTGACCAGAGGCTCTGGGAGAGTATAACGGAAAGATTTGAGTATCTTTCAGGAGCAGCAAATAGAAATCAGGCATTTGTTCCCGAGGGATTCGAAGCAATTCCCAACAGGAGAGGTACTGCTCCGGGGCTTACCGGGAGTATCGGAGATACTCTGGTATTTGTTCTCCCGGGGCCTCCGGAGGAAATGCAGGGAATGTTTGATGAAGAGGTTTTACCCCTGCTCCGGCGGAAGTACGGTTTTTATAAAGCGGATATGCTTGAGGCTTCCTGTTTTCTGGTTTGTGAATCAGGTCTTGAGGAAGCCTGCAGAAGTATTCCTGCAGACGGGCTGACCTGGGGTACCAGAGTGCAGAGACGCAGAATAAGCCTCTATATAAGAGGCGGTAACAAGGAAAGCAGGTTTTCTTTTCTCCATTCCCTGCAGAATCATTTTGGGGAAGAGAGAATAAGACAGGGAGATATCGATCTTCCGGCTTATGTTTTCAACCTGTTTCGGGAAAAGAAAAAGAAGATGGCCTGTGCGGAATCCTTTACCGGTGGACTTTTTGGGAAAACCATTACTGATTTTCCCGGGAGTTCAGAAGTTTTTTCCGGTGGAGTAATCACCTATACGGTGGAAACCAAAGAAAAGTACCTTGGTATTAACAGGGATCAACTGGATGACTTTGGAGCAGTTTCCAGGGTGACTGCAGTTGAAATGGCTTCATCGGTACGGAAGATTTCTGCTGCTGATTTCGGGATATCCTTTACCGGCATTGCAGGTCCCGGCGGGGGCACTGAAAAAACACCTGTGGGAACGGTATGGATTGGTATAAGCAGCGTAGAGGGAGGGGCGGTTGCTTTTCCCTTTAGTATCAGGGGTTCCCGGGATAGAATACGGTCGAAAGCGGTAATGATAGGGTTTTTATTGCTGGAAATGAGCATTAAGGAAAGTAAAAGCCTTGACAGCAAGAGGATGTGGCAATATAGTAGGATATTCTTGTAAGTCCTCTATAATTCAGAAGCTATTTCCTTTATATTAATTGTGACATGGAGTTCCTGATGTCGGAAATCAACGAAAACACAGATAGTAACAATGAAGAATCGTTACCAAAAAGTGAGGAAGAGATGACTGCTGAGTCAGATAGCGTAACAGTTGTTGCCAAGAAACGAACCAGAAGAAAAAAGCTGAGGGTGGAACTGATAAAGGAGTCCATTGGATTGGATGATGAAAATTCTTTAAAATCCAATGAAACTGATTCTAAAGACCCTGCAAAAATGCAGGTAAAAGAAACAAAAAATGTTCCCGCAAACCGGAAAAACAGTAAGAGAAAACACACCTCATCCAGGGATAAGAACAACATTCCCGACGGAGACAGGGACCGCCTCAGCATCAATGAGCTCTCCCGGATGAGTGTCCCTGCTTTAAGGGAATTTGCCTCAAGCGTCGGAATTGCTTCCGAAACGCTCCTGACGATGAAGAAGCAGGAAGTTATCTTTACAATCCTTAAAAACCATACCCAGAAGGGAGGGATAATATACGCTTACGGGTCTTTGGAGATCCTCCCGGATGGTTACGGATTCCTGCGATCACCTCAGAACAGTTATCTTCCCGGATCTGATGATATATACATGTCGCCGTCCCAGATCAGGCTTTTCAACCTGAAGACCGGGGATACCGTGTACGGACAGATCAGATCACCAAAAGAGGGGGAACGGTTTTTTGCCATGCTGAGGGTTGAAAAGGTTAACGACGATGATCCGTCGGTTGCCCAGTCACGGGTCTCTTTTGACAGTTTAACACCCCTTTATCCCAATGAAAAGCTGGACATGGAAACCAATGACGGTGAACCGTCTACAAGAATGATTAACCTTTTCTGCCCAATCGGGAAAGGTCAGAGAGGGCTTATCGTATCACCCCCGAGAACAGGGAAAACAATACTGCTGCAGAAGATAGCAAACGCCATTACCACCAACCATCCGGAAGTCTTTCTGATAGTTCTCCTCATTGACGAACGTCCGGAAGAGGTTACGGATATGCGTCGGAACGTAAAGGGAGAGGTTATTGCCTCAACCTTTGATGAGCAGGCTACGCGGCATGTTCAGGTTGCCGAAATGGTAATTGAGAAGGCAAAGAGACTGGTGGAGCACAAGCGGGATGTTGTTATACTTCTTGATTCCATAACACGTCTCGCAAGAGCATATAATCAGACGGTTCCTACCTCTGGAAAGATCCTTTCCGGTGGTGTGGACTCGAATGCCCTCCATAAACCGAAGAGATTCTTCGGGGCAGCGCGGAATATAGAGGACGGAGGAAGCCTTACCATTGTTGCAACAGCTCTTATTGAAACAGGATCCAGAATGGATGAAGTTATCTTTGAAGAATTCAAGGGTACCGGTAATATGGAGATCAATCTTGACCGGAAAATGTCCGACAGGCGTCTTTTCCCGGCTATTAATATAAAGAAATCGGGGACACGGAAAGAGGAGCTTCTTCTGTCAGAAGAAGAGTTGAGCAAGATGTGGGTCTTGAGAAAAGTAATTAATCCCATGGATGATATGGAAATCATAGAGTTACTCATTGACAGGATGCGTAAAACTAAGAATAATGAGGCGTTCCTTCGGTCCATGAACACTTCTGGTGTATCATCATAGGGATTAAAGGTATATATATGGAGGAAGCAGTATGAAAGCGGGAATACATCCAAAGTATGAGATGGCAACCATTACCTGTGCCTGTGGAAATGTAATCAAAACCAAGTCTACAGTTAAGGATATCGAAGTAGAAATTTGTTCAAAGTGTCATCCTTTTTACACAGGGAAACAGAAACTCGTCGATACCGCCGGTAGAGTTGAAAGGTTCAACAGAAAGTACGGTATCAAAACTGACAAATAAGCATCTTAAAAGTGATCTTGTTCAGGGAAAAGAGCTGTTTTTAATAAAACAGCTCTTTTTTGTTTCTCCGGCGAAACGGGCAAACCCGATGTACGGGTGTTGTGAGGTCCCTCCCCCTCCCCGTGAAGAGCAGTATCTGAATATTGACATATTTGTATCCCTTGTGGTATCAAGATGCAACAGGAGGCATCATTTTGGCACTTATAAAGAAAGAGTTAAAAGCTATGATTATCGAGGGGGGGGAGAACCTTTTCAAACAGGGTTTGACAGTAGGTACCTGGGGCAATCTGAGTATTCGAGATCCCCAAACAAATCTTATCTACATAAAGCCAAGCGGTATGCCCTATCCAGATATAGAGATAGATGATGTTGTTGTCATGAATAAAGACAGAGAGGTAGTCGAAGGAGAAAGAAAACCCTCTATTGAATATAACTTCCACATAGCAATTATGAACGTCCGGGATGATGTTAACGCTGTTAT
>QNBL01000152.1 GCA_003641695.1 Spirochaetota bacterium | reverse complement strand
TAATGGGAGGTTGCATGAGTAATTCGGGAGTATTTAATTTCAAGTGGTTTTTATTCAGTATTGCCATATTTCTGGTAGTTCAGAAGCTGTTCCTTCCAGCGAGCGTATTGCGGTTCTTTTCGCTCAGCAATATGCAGACTCAGGAGGAAATCCGTCACACGATAGCTGGCAAAGAGTTGTTGATGTTTATGGTTTATCTAAATCACTAATAATATTAGGAGCAACCAGAACTATTATGATTGGGAATATCTGGGGGATTGCCTTCAGTTCCTTTTTAAGTAGGTTAAAGGGAAAACCTACAGGAAAAACAAATTTTTTGTATGAAATAAGCATAATGCTCAGTATAGTTCCGTTTCTTCCTGTTGCTATAGTTCACGCTCTTGTAGCAAAAATAATTGGGCTGCCAGTTCTTTCTTTTAAGGAATCCGGGTTATAAAGAGATTGAATTCAGTAACCGTCATTACAAAGAAAATCGTATAGGACCGGACACTGGTTTTCTCAAGAGAAAGCAAGTTGATGAACTATTCCATAAAAGCATCTTCTGCATCCGGAAATGATGCTGTATTGAAAGTAAAAAAATCTACTATCGGTTTTGGAACAACAGAACCCACAGCAGAAGAGCTTCCGAATCCTGCAGAATTATTCCTCGGTTCTTTTGCCGCATGCATTTTGAAGAATATCGAACGTTTTTCAAAACTCCTTCACTATAACTTTCGAAGGAGCGTCCGCCCAGAATGGACAATGTGCATTATAATGAGATTCGTTAAGGCTCCTGTATGCCGGACAGGTCACATAGAAACAAAATTGTTTTATCCAGCATTTTGGGCAAATCCAATAACACACTTGCCTTTTTCACGTTTGGCAAGCCGTTTTTTAAGCCGTTTTACATCATCGGGGAATTGCTGCTTAAAATGTTTTTGAATAACGTCCAGCAGATCATCGACACATTTGCTTGTTTCAGGAGAGATATGATAATAAATCCAGGTCCCGTCACGTTTCGGCTCGACCAGGCCGGACGTTTTCAGGATCATTAAATGACGGGAAATATGATACTGCGGTAATTCCAATACATCGGTCATTTCACAAACACAAAGCGGAGTTTTCCCCTGCAGCAGAATATTGACTATTCGCAACCGTGTTTCATCACCTAAAGTTTTAAAAACCCGAATAAAATCCACATCACTCCCTTCACTTCCTGTTTTACTATGCGTTCAAACAGAATATTTGTCAATCCTTTGCAACAAACCTGTAGCAGGAAAGCACGTTTATCTTGTAAAGAAACGCAGAGACCATGTTGATACGGTATCTGCGTTTCTGTGTATATTCCGAAGGATCTCTTTAGCCAATAACCTTTCTGAGTTCTTCAACCATGTCAGCCTTCATATTAAAAGAATGCTCCTTTGCCGGAAAAGCTTCGGTCTGAACATCAGAGATAAACTCTTTAACAGCATTCAGCTGGGCTGAATACATATCTGTATACACCTTTACGAATTTCGGAGTGAATCGTTTAAAAAGTCCAACCATGTCATGGAGAACAAGTACCTGACCGTCACAATGGACGCCGCCGCCTATTCCGATTGTCGGTATTTTTACCTTTTCGGTAATTATCCGGGCAAGCTGCTGCGGGATTGCTTCAAGGATGAGGGCAAAAGCACCTGCTTCTTCAAGAGCAATTGCATCATCCACAACTTTTTTTGCCGCATCGATTGACTTTCCCTGAACTTTGAATCCGCCAAGCATCGCTGCTGTCTGAGGTGTAAGTCCAATATGGCCGAAAAATGGGATACCAGCTTTCACAATGGCTTCTGCCTGGGGAACAAATTCCACCCCGCCTTCAAACTTTACAGAATCGCACCCACCGTCTTTATAAAGAATACCAGCATTGGTTACAGCCTGCTCAACCGAGATATTGTAGGACATAAAAGGCATATCACCTACAATATGAGCACGTTTAACTGCCCTGACAACTGGTTTGATGTGACTCAACATCTCATCCATGGTAACAGGAACCGTATCGGCATAACCAAGCTCCACCATCCCGAGAGAATCTCCAACCAGAATAATATCTATTCCGGCTTCATCCACAATCAGCCCCTGCGGATAGGAATACGCTGTTATCATGGATATCTTTTTGCCTTCATCTTTCATCTTCTGAAGGTCTGAAGTAAGAAGCTTTTTTGTCGCTTCAGGATGACTACTCATATAACTCTCCTCCTAAAATGTTTTATGTCATAAAATTATAACCTTAAAAGCCAGATTATACAATCATTTTGCAAATTTAAAAATATGTGTTACTATACTGTTACTATGGATAATTCAATAACAGACGTACCTGGAATAATGGTAGGTAACGCGGAAAACATTTCTGCAGGAACAGGATGCACAGTAATTCTCTATCCTGAGGGTGCTGTTGCCGGAGTGGATGTCAGGGGCGGAGCACCCGGAACCCGTGATGTTGCTTCACTAAATCCGGTTAACCTTGTTGCAAAAGCACACGCGGTTTACCTGGGTGGAGGAAGTGCTTACGGTCTTGATGGAGTCTCCGGAGTTATGCAGTATCTGGAAGAAAAGGGCTGCGGCTTTGATGTCGGAGTCGGTGTCGTTCCCATTGTTCCCGGAGCAGTACTTTTTGATTTGCCTGTTGGAAGACCAGATGTCCGTCCGGACAGAGAAATGGGCTATACTGCTTGTCATAATGCAACAGACAACTTTTCCTCAATGGGGAATATCGGCGCCGGTACCGGAGCATCAGTAGGAAAAATTTCAGGCAGCCGGCATTGCATGAAAGGGGGTCTTGGAACCGCAAGCAGACAGGTCGGGGATCTTGTTGTCGGTGCCATAGTAGCAGTTAACTGCTATGGAGATATTATAGATCCAACTACCGGAGAAATTGTTGCCGGGGTGCTCAATGCTGACAAAACCGCCTTCCTGGATACAATGAATATTATTTCGGGATCTTCAAGGAATTCTGACAATGCATTTTCCGGAAATACCACTATCGGATGTATCGCTACCAATGCAGATTTTACAAAGGCTGAGGCAACCAAGGTTGCCATGATGGCGCATGACGGATTTGCCAGGGCAATCAATCCTATACATACCATGTTTGACGGTGATACAATTTTTTGTATGGCCACAGGTAATGTTAAGAGTGATCCAACGACGGTCGGAGCGATTGCCGCGGAGATAATGGCAGAAGCAATAGTCAACGGTGTAAAGAATGCCGAATCTGCATACGGTATCCCCGGTTATAAAGAAATTACAGGGAGGATAAAAGAAAAATGAAAATTTCCATTATTGGATCAGGAGCCATGGGCTCTCTCTTCGGAGGAAAACTTTCAAAAAGCGGCGAGGATGTTATCCTTTATGATGTAAACGAAGCACATATAAACAGAGTGAATCAAAAGGGGTTATCAATACATTCTACAGCTACAGGAGAAACACTTGTAGTTTATCCCCGGGCAACTAAAGATCCTGAAGAAACCAGGGGATCCGATATATTTATTATCTTTGTGAAGTCCACGATAACCGAATTGGTCGTAAAACAGTTTTCTTCCTTTGCTGACAATAATTCAATAGTCATTACCCTCCAAAACGGTCTTGGAAACGAGGAAATAATACGGAATATAATGGGTAAAGAAATGGTTGCAGCAGGGGTTACCTCCCAGGGAGCCACCTTTTTAGGACCCGGAGAGATAAATCACGCAGGGAACGGACCGACACACCTGTGTATGTCAGACAAACACAATGAAAAACTGAAACCATTTGTAGAAACTTTAAATAAAGCCGGTTTTGAAGCTGATATAGAGGACAATATTGAAAACCTCGTTTGGAGCAAACTCATTATTAATGTCGGTATTAATGCTTTAACTGCTATAACAAATCTTGAGAATGGGCGGCTGTTGGAGTTTCAGGATCTTAAAAGTATTATGGACGATCTTGTGGCTGAAGGAGTAGCGGTTGCAGCGGAAAAAGGGGTTACACTCACCTTTCCGGACCCGCTTCAGACGGTATTTGATGTAGCCGAGAAAACAGCAAAAAACAGATCTTCCATGCTTCAGGATTTTGACAGGGGGAACAGGACAGAGATTGATTTTATTAATGGGGCAATTGTAAGAGAAGGCTCCATACTGGGGATTAACACTCCTGTGAATAAAACAATTGCAGGATTGGTACGAACAATGGAAAGGATAAAGAATGCTTAACGAAATTGAAAAGAAACTTCTATCCCGCATCAACAGGGATGAGCTGGTTAAACTTACCAGGGATCTTGTAAAAATTGACTCGGTAATCCGCCCTGAATCAGGTAATACCGAACATGAGGTCGTAGAATTTATAGCTGAATGGATTCGGAATGAACTGGGAATAGAACCTGTAGTTGATGAGGTCTTGCCGGGAAGAGAAAATATATTTCTTGAGATTGATTCAGGAAAACCAGGCCCTACCCTGATGTTTGAGGGACATACAGACGTTGTATCGGAAGGGGTAAGGGAGCTGTGGAAATACGACCCTTTCTCTGCTGCAGTCGAAGATGGTAAAATTTACGGCCGCGGATCCTGCGACATGAAAGCAGGAGTTGCAGTCAATCTGCTGACGGTAAAAACCATGCTTAAATCCGGGATCCCCTTCAAAGGCAAAATGGTGCTTGGAATTGTGTGTGACGAAGAAGATCTTATGCTGGGGATACAGGATTTCATCAAACGGGGACACGCAGACAGTGTAGATGCCTGCCTTGTGTCGGAGCCGGAAGAGAATCAATTGTGTATCAGTATGAAAGGAGCCTTGCGGATAAAACTGACGGTAGAGGGCAAAATGGCTCATGGAGCAATGCCGCTCACCGGAATCAACCCGAATACCCGGCTGGCAAAAATAATCTGTGCTTTCGAAGCGTATGAAACAGAGCAAAAAAAGATATTCGGGAAGGATGAATATCTCGGATGGCCATCGGTAACCTTTACCGTGATCCAGTCACCTCCACCCCCCGAACCTCCCCAGCTCAATGTAATGCCTGGTCTTGCCGTGGCATATATTGATATCCGCACTATTCCCGGTCAGGATCATAAAAAGATAAAGAAAGATTTATCAGATATTCTGGCAAAATTAGCTGCCGAAGATTCCGATTTCATGGTTAAAACTGAATATCTTGCAGATAAACCAGTTGTAAGCATGGGAAAAGATGAACCGATTGTACGTGTTTCCGACAGAACCTACAGAGATATTACCGGGAAAGAAGCTGTATACAACGGTGTTCCCGGAGCAACTGACGGGACATATCTCAGGGCGTTAAAAGGGATACCGTCCCTTGTTAACGGACCCGGTCCGCGGCATATTCCTCATCAGACTGATGAATATGTAGAAATCGATGAGCTTGTTGAAGCGGCAAAGATTTACCTGATAACAACCTATAGATTTCTAAACGGGGAGATTGATTGACGAAAAAGGGGATAAACTATATATGGTTTGATTTGGGATATACACTTTTGTATCTTAAAAGGGAAGATCTCTTTCTTAAGGTTATAGCTCCCAAAGTAGAATCTCTCCCCTCTTGGGAAACAGTTACTCTGGCATTCCATCTGGCGGATAAACTTTTTATGAGGGAATATCCAGGGGTCCTGGGAAGTGATAAAGATACATACATTCCCTGGTATTTCGGATTCATTTTTCACTATCTTAAAATGAAGGTTAATTTATGTAAATTCAGTGAAGAATGGAAGAAAGCTACCGGATCTCCTCTTGATGCCTGGCATCTCTGTCCGGGGGCAAAGGAGACTCTTTCGTTACTGAAAGGAAGAGGTCTCTCCCTCGGTATCATCTCAAACTGGGACAAAAGTGCGAGACCTATTCTTTCAAAGCTTGGGATACTCAATTTTTTCAATACGGTAATTATTTCATCAGAAGAAGGGATCGCCAAACCGTCTAGAGAAATCTTTGAAAGAGCACTGGAGAAGTCCGGCGCAAAGGCAGATACGTCTCTGTATGTGGGTGATAACTACTACGATGACGCTGTGGGCAGCAGTAAAGTGGGGATGGATGCTGTAATAATAAACAGGTATGGCAGTGTAGGCATTGAAGAACTCAGCGGTACTACCATTATTGAGAATATCAGGGAACTTCCTGATTTAGTTAACAACCTCCTATGATACAATCATTTTATTGACATATGTATTCCGATATGCAAAAATATTCTTATGAACTTGCTCCTTTTTGTACTTAAAAAGTTTTTACGCCTTTTGCTGACCATCCTCATTATTTCCACCATTATTTTTTTTGTAATACGGGTAATACCCGGCGATCCCGCACTTGTTGTTGCAGGAATTGATGCTTCCGATGAAGAGATACAGGCTATCCGTGCAAAGCTTGGTACAGATGTACCGGTTACCGTGCAATACGTCCGGTGGATGAGGGATCTGGTAAAACTTGATCTGGGTAAATCACTCACCTCAGGACAAAGCGTAAAATCCTTGATCAGACAGCGGTTCCCGTTGACCTTTACCCTGGCGGTATTGGGTATTATCCTGGGGGTAGTAATTGCGATTCCTCTGGGAGTGTTATCCGCCGTCCACCGGTGGTCTCTCTGGGATTATCTGGGGATGGTATACTCCCAGGCTGGAATGGCTATCCCAAGCTTCTGGCTGGGTATTATTCTGCTACTGCTTTTTTCGGTTAAATTTCCCCTATTCCCCCTTTTCGGATCCGGCAGCCTGAAGAATCTGGTGCTTCCTGCAATAGCTCTGGGATTTGCCCGGGCTGCAGTCATACTCCGTCTCACCCGGGCTTCCATGGTAGATGAACTCAGCAAAGAATACATAATTACCGCCCGGGCAAAGGGACTCACAGAAAAGATGATCAACTACAAGCATGCCCTT
>QNBL01000151.1 GCA_003641695.1 Spirochaetota bacterium | reverse complement strand
TCCTCCTGAAAGCATTCTGCTCGATCCCCCTGCTCTTACCAGCCGTCCCTGACCAAGGGGATTGGTAAAGGCAACCGTCCCTTTATAAACAGTCAGATTTCTGCCGTCGTACTCAAACTCTGTGCCGCGCACTGCTGCCGTGGAAATGGGGCTTTTCAGGGTAAACTTTTGTTTTAATCCCTTCGATGAGCTGACCTGTGCCCTGACCCTTCCCACGCGGAGATTTAATCCTGTGTGCACTGTCCCCTGTTTCTCAACGAGCTCTTCGAGTTCCATTCTGGTAAGCTGCTTAACGACAACCTGTGAATCACCCAGGACCAGAACGGCTTCGGATTTAAAACCCGTTGAAATATAATACCCTTTTTGCAGTTTCATTCCGGCAGCTGCTTTCTTCCATGTTCCGCCGGGAGATTTAACTTCCACTTTCCCCGATACATTTTTTACCACTGCAGTCAGGTCTGCAAACAGCAGGGTCCCGGTAAACAGCATTGCTGCTATCAATACATATTTTTTCTTCATAATGTTATCTCCTCAAAAACTGAACGACAATCCAAGCCGTATCAAAAATTCTGTAGTCCGCCGGGATTCCAGAAAAGCACCCCCGGATTTATTGTTCGGCATGAACACTCCGCCCGAAAGTGACAAACCCAGATCCGAGTAGGGGCGGAAGTTTACCGTTCCGTCTATCTCACTTCCCAAATACAGTTCGGAAGAAGCCGGATTGATACCGCTTTCAGAAATCTGGCCGGTAGTCGGTCTGAAAAAAGTAACTCCGGTTAGATTCACCTGGATACGGTTCAGCATGTCACCGGGCATGCTGCTAAAAGGTTTCAGGGAATAGCCTGCCTTTATAAAAACAAGATTTCCTGCCTTCGGGTTGAACACCAGGGCAGAACTTTTTGCAGTAACCGGTGTGAATGTTGTTCCGTTCCCGTCTGTATTACCTTCAAGAAACGACGATGCGTAGTCTTTATCTCCGGATGAATAAAGTATTCTCACATCTGCAACAGAAGAGAGCAGCTCAGGTATGTAGTACCTTGCACCTGCAGAACCAAGAAACGAAATCAGCGGTTTATACACATACGTACTGTTTATCCAGGACAAGGTTTGTCCGGTACCAAGAAAAGCGAATGCATCGTAGTATAAATTCAAAACAGGTGATCCATTTACTTTTACCCCAAAATACTGAGTACTCAGCTTCCCTCCGGCACTTGTTAGGTCAGGCTCCGGCCGCAGATCAAACTGCAGCCACAATCCTGCAGTTATATCCTGCATAAGAAAAATATCGGGCAAAACTGCTTCCACCCCGCCCACCAGCCTTGGTGATTCGAGATCAAACACTCCATCTGCATCCTGCTGATCCGCAAGGGTCATCTCTATAGCGGAAGTATTAAACATGAGTCCGGTATATCCCGCCTGCGCACTAATTTGCCCCCAGGGAAAGTTCAGTGTTCCGGATGCTCCGTCAAGTCTTCCATTGAATACATACCCGCTAAAATCCGATGTATGAAACCGGCCGAATATATAATTAAGAAAAGAAAGGCTTTTGTTCTCCACCTTAAACAAGTCGATATCAAAAGCATAGGCCTGATCGGTCGAGTAGGTGTAACTCCCCTGAGCAAATAAAGCGGTATCCTTCCAAACTCCGGTTCTCAGCCAGAATGATACGGTATCGGCATGATAAATATCCGAATCCGATGCATGATAATAAAGGGTTGAGTCTTCAAGATTTCCTCCGAAATCCAGTCCGAACACTCCAGCTGTTGTTATAAGTATAAGAATAGTTAAAAGTGTGTATTTTTTCATTTTACGTTATCCTTCCATTCAAGCACGTATCCAAGGATCCGCATTACATCCTCTCCGCTTACCGGTACAGATGGATCTGCATCCCTGTCAATAATGCCCAGGTACTTCAACTCCCGAGCCGCATATCTCGGCCCCGGAAACAGGCGGTACATGAGTCCTCCCTTTATATTGAAAGCCCCGGTAATCAGAAAAGAATATTCCCCAAGAGTAAGCGAAGCATCCGCACCTTTCCCTGCAAGCGGACTCCAGCTCCCTTCTGCAAGTACTTTTAACCCTGCAGATACATCCGCTCCTTCGTCAAGCAGTCCTGCCCCGGTAAACACCATGTACGCTGTATTTCCCAAATCGGCTTCTGCTTCATCCAGCAGGGTATCGATAACACTGTTCGACTGGCCAAAAAGATTCCAGCCCATAAAAGCGAATACTATTAAAAAGAAAAGAAAAACGCATTTTTCTTTCATTGCCCCCTCCATCAATGTGATATACTCTATACAGAGAGTATATATCATTTTTTTTTAATTTCTATACGGTAACGGAGGACGTATGAAAAAAAAGCTGCTTTTGGTGCTGCTTCTTCCAGCGGTAATAGCATCACTATTTACCATATTAAACATATTTGACTTTTATCGGAACGGTGAAGAAAAAGTTTACGATATGCTGCTTCACCTGCGCCCCGGCATCCCCGAAAACCGGGACATCATCCTTGTTGATATAGATGATCCCTCCATTGCACAGGTGGGTGTCTGGCCCTGGAGCAGGGACATTATGGCAGACGGTCTTGTCCTGATGAGGGAAATGGGTACCGGAACTGCCGTTTTTGATATTGAGTACACCGAAAAAAGTCCTCTTGGAGTAAATGCTGAACTGCTGCAAAAGGAAATTCCCGAGGTTTTCAACAAAGAGTTTTCTTCCATAAATCAGAACATGTCTGATCTTTTTTCAGCCATCAAGGAGGGGAATATCTCTGTAAAAGATGCTGAAGACTATGTATACCAGCTTACCGGTCTCAACGATGAAACAAAAAACAACCTGGTAAAAAAAGTTCAGGAAATTGCACGGGACAACGATGTATACCTTGGCAGTGCCGCCCGTTTTTTCCGGAATGCATTCTTTACCATCAATATGCTTCCGGGAAAAGAGGAGCAGATTTCAGAAGAGTATAAAAAATACCTGCTTGAAAATATCAGTCTGAAAAACGCAGTTAATAACGATAAGGATATTTTTACGGCACAGGATATACGCCCGGCAATCGAACCGGTACTTTCTCATGCCGCCGGTGCAGGATTCCCTAATGTAACGATTGATAACGACGGAGTTATGCGGAGAATTAATCTGGTATGCAGATTTGAAGACCGTCTTTTCCCTCAGCTTGTGTTCGCTCCGCTTCTTCAGTATTTCGGCAATCCGCAGGTAACGGTAGATAAAAACTCCATAACCCTGAAGGGGATTAAGAATCAGGATTATAAGGAGATAGAGATTCCCCTGGAAACCAGCGGCAGACTTCTCGTTAACTGGACGAAAAACAGTTTCCAGAACAGTTTCCGGCACTTAAGCTATTTTGAACTGGTACAGAACAAACACCTTGAGCAGGATTTGATAGATAATCTTAAAGCAGTCGGAGCGGCAGGATATCTTTCATACTACCAGGGAGATTCTGAGCTGCTTTCAATTTATGATTATGCGGAAGGCTTGAAAAAAGAGATCCTCAATGGCGGAGATCTTTCTTCCCTGGAAGATTATATTGATGCACGGGACTACTTTTTCTCAGAAACGGGAAGTTTCCTTAGCGGAGATGCTGAAAAAGATCTGCTTGCCGATATAGAAAATGTCCTGAACTCAACAGATGTTCCACAGGAAACAAAAATATCCTACAGGGAAGTCAAGAAAGAGGTCCCTGAAAATTTCAAGGCCCTGAGAGATATATACAACAATGTGCAAGCCTCCAGAAAAATGCTTAAAAAAGCCTTATCCGGCTCTTTCGCCATTATAGGTCAAACCGGAACATCCACCACTGATATTGGTGTAACCCCTTTTGAAAAGGAATTTATGAATGTCGGAATACATGCCAATACCCTAAACACCATTCTTTCCCGTTCGTTTCTTGACACCTGTCCCTGGTGGTACTCGGCTGTTCTGGCATTTGTTCTGACTATTGTGCTTTCGCTGGTAATTCGCGGGAGGAAACCAGTAGTATCTGTCGCAGCGGGATTTATTTTTACCATTGTTGTTGCCGGAGCTCTTGCGGCGTATTTTATTACAACAGGAATCTACATGCCGGTTTTAACGCCGTCACTGTCTCTCTTTTTCACGGCAATAGTTTTGTTCCTGTTTAATTTTTTCACTTTGGAAAAAGAGAAGAGTTTCCTCAGGAATGCTTTTTCCCATTACCTGTCCACGGATGTCATAAACGAACTGATATCGAATCCTGATAAACTGAACCTTGGAGGAGAGAAAAAGGAACTTACCGCACTGTTTACCGATATTCAGGGATTTTCGACAATCTCGGAAGATATGGATCCGACCGATCTTGTTCATCTGCTTAACGAGTATTTAACTGCAATGAGTAATATAATTCTGGACTACCGGGGAACAATAGACAAGTACGAGGGAGATGCAATAATATCCTTTTTCGGAGCTCCTGTTGAGTACTCCGATCATGCGGCAAAAGCCTGTCTCTCCGCAGTGCGGATGAAGCGGACAGAGATGGAACTGAATGAGCGTTTTATGGCAGAACAGATGACACCGTCTCCGCTCTTCACAAGAGTGGGGATTAATACCGGACCCATGGTTGTGGGGAACATGGGAACGCCAAAGAAAATGGATTACACCATAATGGGAAATGCCGTTAACCTGGCATCCCGCCTGGAAGGGGTAAATAAACAGTATGGAACAGCGATTCTCATAAGCGAAGAAACCTACAAGGCGGGAGGTGAAAACTTTACCGTAAGGCAAATGGACAGAGTGCGGGTTGTCGGAATTCAAACACCGGTAAGACTGTATGAACTGATTGAAGAAAAGGGAATGACTGATGAAGTAACTCTGGAAGCTGTTGCCGTTTTCCATGAAGCACTTGAACTTTTTGAGAAAAAAGAATGGGCACAGGCAGAAAAAGTGTTTTCAAAAGTTCTTGACATCCTTCCCGATGACGGGCCGGCACATACATACATCAAACGGTGCAGGGAATTCAGGAAAAAACCTCCGAAAGATTCCTGGGACGGAGTTTTTAATCTTACCACCAAATAAGAATTCCATGATATACTATACAATATTTCTTATATGGAGTATTGTATATGTTATCATTAAAAAACGAATTTCTAATGCCCCCGGTAAAGCTGGGATACTCAAGGGGCGACAGGAAAATTACCCAAAAACATTTCGACTTCTACGGTCAAAGAAGAAAGTATCTCGGAGCTATTGCTCTGGAACCGCTGTACATGGACAGCGGCCTCAGGGAAGTTCCGACACAACTCGGAATTGACGGGGATGATAAGATTAAAGGGCTCTCATCCCTTGTTTCAATGATACAAGAGACCGATACCAGGGTAATAGCACATCTGAACCACCCTGGAAGAATGGCAAACCCCAAAATTCCTAAAAACTATTTTGTATCTTCTTCCAGTAAAGCCTGCGAGGCGGGGGGACCGGAACCCAAAAGACTTGAAACAGATGAGATAAAGGGAATAGTGAACCTCTTTGCCTCATCCGCAGTCCGGGCCGAGAAAGCCGGGTTTGATAGTATCGAACTGCAGTTCGGGCACGGATACCTGATGGCCCAATTCATGTCCCCGAAGGTAAACGACAGAACCGATGAATACGGTGGAAGTTTTGAAAACAGGGTCAGGTTCCCCCTGGAAGTTCTCGATGCAGTTAAACAGGCTGTCAGGGTTCCCATTATTGTAAGAATGAGTGCAGATGAGATGATCCCTGATGGTATAAAACTACCGGAAATGATCCTCTTTGCAAAGCTTCTCGAAGGTAAAGGGGCCGGAGCACTCCATGTATCCGCAGGGACCCTCTGCTCAACTCCCCCGTGGTTTTTCCAGCACATGTTCGTTCCCAAAGGTAAAACATGGGAGCTTGCAGGTATGATAAAAAAGGAAGTGAATATTCCTGTTATATTTGTGGGAAAAGTAAATTCAAAAGAGGATATCGACAGGTTAAAGGAAGAGTACAAGGCAGATTACATTGCCGCAGGAAGAGCTCTGGTTGCAGATCCTGACTTCATAGGAAAGTATACAGGCAAGGTTCCAGGAGCGGTACGGCCCTGTATGGAGTGTGTTCAGGGATGTCTCGGAGGAGTAAAATCCGGAAAAGGTCTGGGATGTCTTATTAACCCTTCAGTCGGAAAAGAGCTTCCGAAGACAAAAGAGTGCAGGGAAAAGAAAACCTATGCTGTCGCAGGGGGTGGCCCTGCAGGAATGGAAGCAGCACTAAACCTTGCCGCCAAGGGCTGCCAGGTTGATCTTTTCGAAAAGGGGATGCTTGGCGGACAGTTTTTGATGGCTTCAAGAACTCAGCATAAAAAACCCATGGAAAGGCTTATCTCGTTCTACAAGTCGGAACTGGAAAGAAACGGAGTAAACATTATATTCAAGAAAGCAGTCAAACAGGATCTTGCTGATAAGTACGATGCCGTTATCCTTGCCACCGGAGCTGTTCCTTCCATTCCTCCTATCGAGGGGCTTACCGACTTCCGGGGGGCAGATATTCTTATGGATGAGAAACTTCCTCAAAATAAAAACATCCTGATAATAGGCGGAGGTTTGACCGGGGTTGATGTTGCAACTGCCCTTCTACCGGGAAAAAACACTATAACAATTGTAAAGCGGTCTACCGACTTCGGCCAGAATATGGAAATGATATCCAAAAAACTATCCCTTAAAGAGCTGGCAGAACATGGAGTTGTATTCAGTGATTACACCCATATATCAAAGGTCGACGGCCGGACTGTTTATGCAAAAAGAAAGGATGAAGATATAGTTTTCTCCAATATTGATCTTATTATTGTTTCTGCAGGGATGAAATCAAACAATCCTCTCGAAGCAGAGCTGGACGCTAAGGTCC
>QNBL01000150.1 GCA_003641695.1 Spirochaetota bacterium | reverse complement strand
GTGTATACCAGCACCAGTATCGCTGTAAAGAAAACCCCTGCAGCGGGAAAGAAAAAAGGGAATAAGGCAAAGTCAGGGGTGTAGCGGAAGGGAAGGGGAATGCGGGTAAGAATCCCCAGGGTAGTAAGGAGCGAAGCTGCCCCTCTTTTAAGAATACTCATTCTTTCCGGTCCTTTACAATCAGCGGAATCCCTGAAATCATCATAATAACCCGGTCAACCTTCCCTGCAGTGAGTTTATTCGCTGCAGCCAGGTATTCATTATATTTTCTTGAGATTCTGTCCGGCGGGATGTTTCCGAGTCCCACTTCGTTCGTCACGATGACTGCATTCTCCGGCAGATTGTTCAGAAAGAACGTCAGTATTTCCTTCCACTGGTCCTCTATTCCGTTAAAGAACAGGTTGTTCATCCACATGGTTAGACAGTCAAGCACTATATTCGTCCCCTTTGCCTTTTGAATGTACAGAGGTTCTTCAACGGTTCTGAAGCCGGGATCCCGCTCTTCCCGGTGGATCTCAATCCTTCTCTTCATTTCTTCATCAAATGCGGTAGCTGTTGCAATAAAGGTCTTGTCTCCCTGAAAACCCCCTGCAATCTTCAGTGCATAAGAACTTTTTCCGGATTTGATTCCTCCGGTGATCAGTACTTTCATGGTTATTCCTTACACATATTCATTGATTATATAGGGTTTCCCTGTAAAGGGATTTGTCTCCATTTTGATGTTCAGACCGTAAATTTCTTTCATGCGCTGCGGAGTAATTACCTTTTCAGGGCTGCCGGAGGATACTATCTTTCCTTTGTTCATAAGAACAAGGGAGGTGCAGTACTCCAGAGCATGGTTAAAGTCATGAAGAACTGCAATTACTGTAATTCCCTTTTCCCTGCTCAAAGAACGAACCAGGGAGAGAATCCGTATCTGGTGATTCAGGTCAAGATGACTTGTTGGTTCATCCAGAGCAAGAATATCCGGTTCCTGTGCGAGGGCCCGAGCAATGATCACCCGCTGAAGCTCCCCTCCGCTTATGCTCCCGATATCCTTGTTTTTAAGATTTTCAATCTCTGTCTCCTTCATTGCCTTCTGTACGACTTCGCTGTCCCGCACCGGGTCGCCGCTGAAAAAGCCGGAGTGGGGGTTTCTCCCCATTGAAACAATCTGATGAACCGAAAAACTGAAATCCACGTTGATTGTCTGAGGTACGTAGCTTATTCTTTTTGCAAGATCTTTCCGGAGAAAACTGCTGATATCCCGATCGAATATAAATACCGTGTCTTTATCAGGAGAAAGAAGCTTCAGTACAAGTTTGAGAAGTGTTGTTTTTCCCGCTCCGTTGGGGCCGACTATTCCGGTAAAGGAACCTTTTTTTATTTCAAGATCAACGTCACTCAGTACACTGCGGCCATTGTATCTCCAGCTTAAGCCTTTTAGCTCTACAGCTTTGTGTGTCATGGAATAATGTTCCTTTTTCTAAAAAGAAGGTATATAAAAAATGGAGCTCCGAAGATTGAGGTAATAATCCCCACGGGTATCTCGGTGGGGGAGAGCAGGGTTCTTGCCAGGGTGTCCGAAAGAAGGAGAAAGATCCCTCCGCTGACCATGCTCAAAGGGATAAGCGAACGGTGATCCGGTCCGGTCAGAATTCTGAGAACGTGGGGTACAACGAGACCTACAAATCCGATTACTCCGCTTACCGAAACCGCTCCGGCTGTAATAAAGGTGGATACCAGCAGGAAGAAAAGCCGTTTTGCCTTTACCTCCACTCCAAGACTTTTTGCGCTGTCATCGCCGGTTATCATTATATTGAGATCACGGGAGAAGACCATAAGAAGTATTGAGCTTAAGATAATTACGGGAGCGCTGACTGCCACCTTTGTCCAGGTTGAAGCGTTAAAACTCCCCATTGTCCAGTAAACGATATTCTCAATCTGATTCCGGTTCAGGTACATGACAAGAGACATCAGAGCTGAAAGAAAAAATCCAATGGCAATACCTGAAAGCAGCAGTGAAAACACCGATTTTCCTCCTCCGGAAATAAAATAGACGATCAGGGATGTAAGAAATCCACCCAAAAATGCTGAGATAGAAATGGCCCCCATTCCCAGAAAAGTAGCCTGAAATCCCAGAGCCATTCCAGCTGCTACTGCAAAGGCGGAACCTGAAGAAATTCCCAGCATGTAGGGATTTGCCATGGGGTTTCTGAATATCCCCTGAAAAACAGTTCCGCTTACAGCCAGACCCATACCGGTAATAATTGCAAGAAGGATCCTCGGCAGCCGGATTTTCAGGATAATAACCTGAAAAGCATGATTTGAGACTCCCCCTTCCGGTGAAAGGAAAGGAAACAGAATCTTTAAAACGTCAGAAAAGGGAATAGAAGCACTTCCTACCGTTGCAGCAGTAAATGCCGCAACTGCAAGAAGAAGGAGAAGGAGAAGAAAAACCATTTTCTGATGCTTTTTAAAGAACATCGATCAGAAACTTTCCGGATGAATTATTGCCGCCAGAGCCTTAAGGCCTTCGGCAAGTCTGGGGCCCTGTCTGTCCAGGAGATTACTGTCGATTTCGTACACCCTTCCTTCCTTTACCGCAGTCAACTCTTTGTACCCTTCAGCATTGACAAAGTTCTGTTTCATATTCCAGTATTTTGATATCACAATACAATAAGGATCAGCCTCCACCAGGCTTTCCAGGCTGTAAGACCAGCCGTTGACATTCTTCGCTATATTGTCTCCGCCGGCCATTTCTATCATCCGGCCGATAAACGTATCTCCTCCCGCAGTGTAGTCTCCGTACTCGCCGAATCCAATTACGTAATAAACGGCGGGTTTGTCTTTTCCTGCAACAGCTTTTTTCACATCTTCCACAGTCTGCTGCATTCCTGCAATGATCTCTTCGGCTCTGGTTTCTGCACCGATAATCCGTGCAATGGTCCGTATGGTTCCGTACGCACCTTCAAAGGTTTTGTCTTCCCTTAAAATAAGCACCTTTATGGACAGATCTTCGAGTTTTTCTGCAGATTCTTTTTTAAAGTGATCCGAAGCAATAACAATATCAGGATTGATTTCGGCGATTTTCTCCATGTTCGGTTCCATAAGTGAGCCGATGCTCTGAATGGAAGCTGTCTGTGCAGGGTAGTCGCAGTAATCGGTTCTTCCGACAAGAAGATCTCCCTTATCCAGGGCAAATACAGTTTCCGTTATGCTTGGAGCTGCGGAGACTATGGTTTTTACCGGTGAGTTCAGGGTTATCTCCCTGCCGTATGAGTCCGTTACGGTAATAACCTGATTCTGTGGCTGTTCAGCTGTTTTTTCCGGAACCTGTGCTCGTGAACTGGTTTCCGCTTTTCCGTTTCCGAAAAGAAAAGCAGCTGCAAAGATTAAAAAAAAGATACTGATGATTTTTTTCATTTCCCACACCTCTTGAAAAGATCTTTTTGGATATGGGTCTACTAAAAGGAAGTGAGCCATACCCTGAGCCTGTTCCCACGCAGACTTTGTTACGGGTATTTCATACAGGCAGGTCTCCTGACTCCGGGGAGTAATTGATTTTTCCTTCCCAACCAGCCTTTCAGCCGGACAGTGGTTTCAAAAATCAAAACCCCGATACAGTGGCGGGACCGTGCAGGCATCTCACCTGCTTCCCTATTATCCTCTCCATAAGAGGACCTGTACGAACCTGGACGTATTCTAAGTTTATTTACAATCTGCTGTCAAGGGAGAGGTACTGCTATTTTCACTCTCCGGCAAAATCAGTTCTACGGATTCCCCATCACGGCATCCCTGATGTTGTTTCCAAGGATTGCTATTCTCCCGGATATACTTTCTTTGTAATTCTCTTTGTTCATGAGAGGATTAATAAGCCATGAATACTTTATGGTAACACCTATAGTGAGTTTTGATCCTTTGATATCTTTTTTAAGCCCCATCCTTATGAACATGGACCGTACTGTGGGAGATGAGCCGGTAAAGGTAAGGGTGTAACTCTGCAGCAAGTTGTCCTTTTTCTGCATGGAGACGATGTACAGGGGGAACTTCTTGTTTTTAGCTCCGAAGGGCCAGAATAGATTGATGTCGTAAATAAGCAGTATGGTGCGGTCCTTTTCTGAATATCTGAAATCCCTGAAGATCCCGATATGCTTTGCAGAAACCGGGTCGTTGCCGTCAAGCCCCTTTAATGCCCACCGGGAGTAATGATGAAAGTCAGTTAAAAGGGCTGATACCTTTTCAACAGGAGCTGGAATGGTAAGGGTCCCGGTCAGTGTGTAACTTCCATCATCCAGTTCCCTGGATTTAAAGATCATTTCCTGAGAAAATACTGTCCCTTCTGAAATAAATAGAAGTATAAGAGCGGCAATGGCACTTTTTCTGCGTATCATCTCATTCATGTATAGAGGGTACTACTATTATCGTGACTTTTCTACTCCAATACGGGGGCATTGATCCTGAAAAGCACAAAGTGAACATCGGGGAGAGACAGGAGTGCATAGTGTCTGGCCGTATATTACCAAAAGTTCATTTATTTCGATCCAGTATTTTTCAGGGAGCACTGCACACAGAGCTTCTTCAGTTTTATCGGGAGTCTTTGTTTCAACCCAGCCCATCCTGTTGGCGATCCGGTGTACATGGGTGTCTACGCAAAGAGCAGGGATGCCATACCCCAGTCCCAGGGTCAGGTTGGCTGTTTTTCTTCCGACCCCCGGAAGCGTAATGAGTTCCTCTGCTGTTTTCGGGACTTTCCCGCTGTATTTTTCAATCAAAATACGGGAGATCCTGAGAATTTGGGCAGCCTTGCGTTTATAAAAGCCTGCAGGATATATGAGTTTTTCAATCTCTTGTTCTGAGAGTTTAATCATCTGCTCCGGGGTTGCCGTTTTCTGGAAGAGCCGCAGCGATGCCTCCAGGGTTACCTTGTCTTTGGTCCTCAGGGAAATAACGGTGGATATAAGGATCTTGTAGGGAGTGCCGTTCATCAGGGCAATATCAGATACCGAGGGCAGTACAGCTCCTTTTTTGTTTTCCCGTAGGATCGTGATTATGGAATCCCAGTCTATACCCATATAGAGTTGTCTGCCTCATTTAGAAGGACTGATGCCTGGGCTTCTATTGCCAGTCCCTTTCCCGTGGAGTCCAGATTTTCTCTGGTTTTAGCCTTTACTGATATACAGGT
The DNA here is from genome assembly GCA_003641695.1 of Spirochaetota bacterium. Taxonomy (GTDB): domain Bacteria; phylum Spirochaetota; class Spirochaetia; order B11-G9; family B11-G9; genus B11-G9. The sequence continues at coordinate 1,706 of QNBL01000150.1, read as the reverse complement.
TTCATCCACTTTCAGATACCGGGCAAGTTTTTTTACAATAGAGGGTATGAAAGTTTGAAGCTTCGGTTCCTGCAGAATGACTGTCGTATCCAGGTTCACAATTCCAAAGCCTCGTTCGTTCAGGATGGCTGCACTTTTTTCCAGAAGGACAGTGCTGTCGATGTCCTTGTAGAGAGGGTCGGCAGGAGGGAAATGGGTACCGATATCTCCAAGAGCTGCAGCACCGAAAAGGGCATCAATTATTGCATGAATAAGTACATCTCCGTCAGAGTGCCCTGCTTCGCCCTTTGTGTGGGGAACGGTAACTCCCCCAATAACAAGCTTTCTCCCTTCCACAAGAGGATGAATATCCCATCCGGTTCCGATTCTCATTGCTTCTCCTCCAGATCTTCTTTGTAGGTGATTTTTTTGTTCCCCATGTTTCCCGGAACCGTGTAAACCGCACCGACGAATTCCTGCCAGATCTCTGCATCATCGGCATAGTCTTTTCCCAAAGGCTCTGCCAAAAGATGGGCGGAGAGAATCTTGCTGTACAGAAAGCCCTGCGGGGTCTGAGCCCCGACTGCGGTATCCCTGTTTATACTCCTGAGTATTTTCCCCTCGCGGTCAATCTCCTTGAGGGCGTTGACTGCAGGAATAACCGGGATTGCTGCTCCCTTCTCTTGTGTTTTACTGAGTACAGCCTGTATTACATCCTTTGTAATCCAGGGGCGTGCTCCGTCATGGATAAGAACAACATCCGGGGATTTTTCCTGGAGGGAAAGGAGCCCGTTCAGAACAGATTCTCTCCGGCTGCTTCCCCCGTTGACGTAGGATAGGATTTCCTTCCCGGTCACTTCAAAGCAGGGGGAAAGGAGTTGAGAGGCTTTTTCTTTCAACGATTCGTTTATGACTACAACTATTGAGTTAAAAAGCTGTGTATCCAAAAAGGGCTTTACCGCATGGTAGAGAACCGGACGGCTGCCGATAAGGGCGAATTCCTTTTTTATACTCCCGCCCATACGTACTCCCGAGCCTCCTGCCACAATGATAACGGATGAGCCCATGGGAGATTATGATTCCAGCTTGCTGAAGATAAGCTCTTCCACTTCGTCTCTGGATTTCTGCAATGAGTAGATTAACTCGTCGGAGAGGATCTTCAATGCGTTGTCGTAGAGCTTCCTCTCCTGAATCGGAAGTTCCTTGATCTTGCTCCGGTGGTACAGTGTTCTTACCACAATGGCGTTGTCTCCAATGCTGCCGCTTTTAAGAAGATCAAGGTTCATCTGATACCGCATCTTCCAGTCAGCTGTTACCGGTTCATATTCCAGGGACAGAAGGTTCAGAGCCTCGAGAGACTCCTCCTGCGGTACTATAGGCCGAATCCCCAGTTCTTTTGTCTTGTCCACCGGAACCATAACGGTCATGTCAGATATATCAAGATACAAAATGTAGTAAAGGACTTCCTTCCCCTTGAAAGCACGCTTTTCTATCGCTTTAATTTCACCGACACCCTGAAGGGGATAGACAAGGTGCTGGCTTACTTTGTATGCTGGATCCATAAGCGGAGTATAGCCTAAATCAACGTTTAAGTCAAAGGGGCATCCTTATGGATAGAAAACGCGCCGCGGGAATTCTGCTGCATCCTGCTTCCCTTCCGTCACAAAATTGTATAGGTGATCTCGGCCCCCGGGCATATCAGTTTGTCGACTTTATACAGGCTTCCG
>QNBL01000149.1 GCA_003641695.1 Spirochaetota bacterium | reverse complement strand
TTTTTCCTTTCATGTTCACGTAAAAGAGGGAGCCGGCGCCTTTGTATGCGGAGAGGAAACGGCTCTTATGGCTTCCATAGAGGGGAAGAGGGGAATGCCCCGGCTCCGGCCTCCTTTCCCGGCGGAATCCGGTATTCAGAAATCTCCGACCAACATAAACAATGTCGAAACCTACGCTAACGTACCCTATATTATTTTAAACGGTGCGGAGAGCTACAATAAGTATTCTTTCAAGAACAGTTACGGAACAAAGGTCTTTGCCCTTGCGGGTAAGATTAAAAGAGGCGGACTTATCGAAGTTCCCATGGGACTGTCCATTAAAGAGATTGTAGAGGAAATCGGAGGAGGAACCGATTCTGGAAGGCCTGTCAAGGCTGTCCAGATGGGAGGTCCTGCGGGAGGATGTATTCCCGCACGAATGTTTGACACACCTATTGATTATGACTCGATCAATGAAACCGGGGCGATAATGGGTTCCGGTGGTCTCGTCGTTATGGATGACAAGACTTGTATGGTGGATGTAGCCCGGTATTTTCTCTCTTTTACCCAGAAGGAATCCTGCGGAAAGTGTACTTTCTGCAGGATCGGAACAAAGAGGATGCTGGAAATCCTTACCCGTATAACTGAGGGGAAAGGGGTTCCTGAAGATCTTGATAAATTAGAGGAATTGGCACATCATGTGCAGAAGACTTCGCTCTGCGGGCTCGGTCAGCTCGCTCCGAATCCGGTATTAACAACACTCAAATACTTCCGGGAGGAGTACGAAGCTCATATTTTTGATAAAAAATGTCCGGCAGGGGTATGTAAGCCGCTGATAACCATACAGATAATTACTGATAACTGTACCGGATGTACCGCCTGCGCAAGAGTATGCCCTGTACAGGCAATATCCGGGGAGGTTAAGAAACCTCATGAGATTGACCCGGAAATTTGTACACGCTGCGGACTCTGTATTGAGACCTGTAATTTTGATGCAATAGAGGTGGTGTAATGGGATTGGTTAACGTAAAAATAAACGGAATAGATACGAAGATAGAAGAAGGCTCGACGATTCTGCAGGCGGCTACAAAGGTGGGTTTTGATATTCCTACTCTGTGCCACTCAGATAATCTGGAACATTTTACCAGCTGCTTTCTCTGCGCTGTAAAAGTTGAAGGCGGCCGGGGGAATCTTGTTCCCTCATGTGCAACCAAGGTGCGTGAAGGGATGTCGGTTACTGTTGAATCAGAGGAAGTAAACGAAAGTCGCAGGATGGCTTTGAATCTGCTGCTTTCGGATCATTGCGGCGACTGTATTCCTCCCTGTGAGGATGCATGCCCTGCGTCCATTGACATAAGGGGCTTTCTTGCACTGGTACGGGAAGAAAAGGAACTGGAGGCTGCAAAGCTTATCCGTGAGAAAGCTCCTTTCCCCGGCGCTTTGGGAAGGGTCTGTCCCCGTCCCTGTGAGACAGCCTGCCGGAGAAACCGGGTGGAGGACTCTGTTTCAATCTGCTACATGAAAAGGTATATTTCGGATACTGAACTTGAGGAATGCGGAGAAGCTCAGCTCCCGGAGCCTGCTCCTGCTACCGGGAAAAAGGTGGCGATAATAGGAGCGGGACCTGCCGGAATGAGTGCTGCATACTACCTGAAACTTGAGGGGCATGAGGTTACTGTTTTCGAAGCCCATGAAAAATCTGGGGGAATGATGCGGTACGGTATCCCCTACTACCGGCTTACGGACAAGACACTGAAGGATGAGTTTGATGCCATTGAGCGTCTCGGGGTTGAGGTAAGATACAACACCGAAGTTGGAAAGGATATAACGGCAAAGAAGCTCGAAGCGGAATACGATTCAATAGTAATAGCAATCGGAGCCCAGGGAGCTTCCTCCATGAGAGTGGAGGGGGAAGATACTCCGGGGGTATATTCCGGTATTGAATATCTTGGAAAACTTGCCGAGGGACAGGAGCCGGACATAGGGACTAATGTTGTTGTTGTCGGCGGGGGAAATACTGCCATTGATGTTGCCAGATCGGCAATCAGGACTGGAGCAAAGGCTACCATTCTGTACAGAAGAACAAGAGCAGAGATGCCTGCCAGCAGTTTTGAGATAGATGAAGCATTGGAAGAAGGGGTTGAAATCAGTTTTCTTGCCGCTCCGGTAAAAATAGCGGAGGGAAGTAAGGGCGTTAAGGTTTCCTGTATCCGGATGGAGCTGGGAGAGCCGGACGCCAGCGGAGAAGACGACCTGTACCGGTTGAAGGATCGGAGTATGAAATACAGGCAACTGCAGTTATAAGCGCTATCGGACAGAAAGTGATTCCCGACGGAATTATAGACACCGGTGTAGGGTTGACCAGGTGGGGAACAATTCAGACTGATCCGAAGACTTTTATGACCGACAGACCTGGAATATTTGCCTGCGGTGACTGTCAGACAGGAGCTGATATTGCCGTACGGGCTGTCGGTAACGGCCGTAAAACTGCATACTCTGTAAACCAGTATCTTAAGGGAGAGAAAGTAACAGGAGAACCGGTTCTCTTTAATTCGACAATGGGTCCTCTGGATCAGGTAAGTGAGGAGCTGTTCAAGGGTATTGAAAAGGTGGATAAGGTCAAAATGCCTGTTCTTGAAAAGAAAAAGAGAGTGACTACCTTTGAGGAAATTGAAACCGGATTTTCGAAGGAGAAAGCGAGAGAGGATGCGGCAAGATGTCTGGAATGCGGATGCGATGCCGCGGATAGCTGTAAACTCAGAGAGTACTCTACCCGGTACAATGCCGACCAGCTTTATTTCGGCGGAGAAATCCGTAAGTACCAGATTGATTATTCCCATGAAAAGATAAAGATGGAGATCAACAAGTGTATTAACTGCGGAGCATGTGTCAGGGCCTGTGCCGAGATCAAGGGGTTTAATGTATTAAGCTATGTAGGCAGAGGATTTACCACGAGAATGACTGCACCCTTCGGACGTTCTCTGGTTAATACAAGCTGCGATGGCTGTGGTGAGTGTGTGAATGTGTGCCCGACTGCGGGAATAATGTTTAAAAAGGAGTATCGTGATGAGTCAAAGGTATAAAAGTATTCTATCCTTTGTCTGGACTACAGATATCGAAAAGTCAAAGACGTTTTATTCCAATGTTTTGGGGATGAATGTTGTCTTTGAATCCGATGGATGGGTTGAGCTTTCGATTCCCGGAACCCAGAACGCCTTTATCGCTCTTAATAAATGGGCACAGAAAGGAAAGCATCCGGTGAATGAATACTTGACCCTGAGTGTGGAGGGAATCGATGATTTTAGAAAAACTCTGCAAGCCAGGGATGTTCCCTTAAAAGGGGATATGAGAGATTTTCCGGAGCAGGGGCTCAGGATGTTCAAATTCACTGACCCTTCAGGAAACATTTTAACGGCGGCAGAGGTTGAGAACTGATAAGGTAACTACTTTACCGCTTTGTCAAGGAGGTGCAGGAATAGTTTCTGCTCCTCCTTGTTTAAATTTGACACAAGTTTTTTTACCTTTGCCTGTCGGTATTTCTCTATTTCCCGGAAAAGATTTTCTGCTTTCTCTGAAAGTTCAAGTATGGTGACTCTTTTGTCCCGGCTGTTTGAAATCTTGAGTATCAGTCCGCTTTCTTCCATTTTTTTTACTGCAACACTTACTGTAGGAGGGGAGAGCTCGAGCAGACGGGAAAGATCTTTTAATGTTAAATGACGGTGAATAACAAGAAGGTCAACGATGTTTATCTCGGTAGGTGAGAGTCCTATCTTTACTGCAGGAGGCTTACCTGCCCCTGTGGCCATCAGTTTTTTTAAAAGATCTATTAGAGTGCGTTCCGTATTCACGATTGGTAATGTATCACATCTACAGGGCATACTTCCTGGCATTTAAAACAGGTAAGACATTCGTTTTTAATAATATGCCTTTTTTTAGAGGGTAGTGTTTCGATTGAATCCGCAGGACAGACCTTCTGGCATAGCCCGCAGGCGGTACAGTTTTCTTCATCGATCTTTACGCTCAACACTGAAGGACGGGACGAAAGAGACAACAAAGCTCCGTAGGGGCAGATATGGTGATGCCAGAATGATTCCTCAAAGAATAGAGTTACCAGTACGGAAAGGGCTGTGACGTAAATAAGGATGTTTACCCGGACTTTAAGCTTGAAAGATATTATCAAAGAGGCTGCCATAAACAGAAGAATAATATATCTGATAATTCTGTTCTTGAAGAATCCCGGTGTTTTCAGTCTTTTTATTCCCAGTTTGCCGTAGATCCAGTTTATAGGTCTGAACAGGGTTCCCATCGGGCACATCCATCCGCAGTAGAATCTGTTGAAGATAAGAGACAGCAGCACCCCGGCAAGAAAAATCGGCATCCAAAGCTGGAGACGCCTATGTGCTACAAGAGTGATAAAGATTCCTAAAAACAAAAGTTGGGACAGTACCCTGGTTACTGTTTTTATTGACAGTTTCTTTTTCATTTTAATACGTCCTTATGAAATTAGTTAGTCTAACTAACTATAAGCCTGATTCTTCCTCTTGTCAAGGAAAATTGCTGCTGTAAATTCACTTCTTTAAAGTCTGTTCGAATGTGTTAAAATCAGGGGGTTATCCGAATAACACAAGGAGGAATACCTATGGAAGATCTTCCTGCTTGCTGTTCTCCTGAGGCACGAATCAAGTTTCGTTCAGTCCTTCCTGAAGCTGATCCTGACATGGTGATTATGAGGAATCGTGAAACCAAGCTTAACTACCTCAATCCGCCATTTTTGGGAAAAGCAGCAGGAGTTTTAAGAAATATTTTCAAATACCGGGTATAAAGATAGTGCTCTCAAATAAGATTGTTTACTGCTGAGAATTATGCTTCTGTCTCAAAGCTGCAATCTTCACACACCTTCTTCACTGAGTATATGCAGACGTATCAGGATACCAAACATCCAGCATCCGGCGCATAATCTAAGGAATGTTGAGATACCAGGGAATTCGCTCCGGTTCTTGTATATATGCCATAGTTATCTCCTTGTTTGAGTGCCTTGAACCATATCAGAAAAGGGCGGAATTCTTTTTTGAAACTACTTGATTTTTTTCTGGAATAATAGTTAGATATCTAATAATAAGGAATCTAACAAAAAAGGTGGTTTTGGTTGTGGATACTGATTTTACCGTCAAACTATTAAAAACCCTGCCCCATCTTATGTATCAGTTGTTTCATAATGTGACGCATATTGAATTCTCTCAAACAGGGGAAGATGTCAAATTAAATAAAACACAGCAGAAAACTCTCATGATTCTCTACTCGGAACAGTCGTTAAACATGTCAACATCGTGCAGAATCCTTAATATGGAAAAAGGTTCCTTTACTTCGGTAATAGACAATCTTATTCGATTTGAACTGGTGGAGAGGAAACGGGATGATAAAGACAGAAGGAAAGTACACATAAACCTGACTGCTGCAGGGCGGAAACTGGTTAAGCAGAGGATGGATTTAATAAGTAAGCAGATAGAACAAAAGTTAGCTGTTCTATCAGACAAAGATTATAACCGATTTATCAATGCTGTTGAAATACTGGAAGATATAACAGCAAAATTAGGAGCAAAATAATGGCTGCAAAATATAAAGATGAGATACTGGGAACTATGAGTATTGGAAAGCTGCTTGCAAAGCTTTCAATTCCTGCAATGATAGGGATGATTGTAAACGCTCTGTATAATGTTGTTGATACAATATACCTTGGAAGAGGGGTTGGACCTTTGGCAATTGGAGGGCTAACAATAGCATTTCCTTTTCAGATGATCGTTATGGCTATCGGTATGACAATTGGAGTTGGTGCTGCATCGGTAATATCAAGAAATCTTGGCTCCGGTGACAGAGATAATGCCTACCATGCTGCGGGTACAGCATTAACGGCGGCTGTTCTTCTCGGATTACTCATGTCCGGTATTGGCGTCATTTTCCTTGACCCATTATTGCGTCTCTTCGGAGCATCGGATACGCTTCTTGCATATGCGAGAGCTTACTTATCGGTCATTTTATTCGGCACTCCCCTGATTAGTTTCACCATGGCCTCCAATAATATTGTCAGGTCTGAGGGAAGGGCAATGGCAGCAATGATAAGTATGCTTATTGGGACTGTGATGAATATAATCCTGGATCCTGTATTTATTTTTGTCTTTCATATGGGGATTAAAGGTGCAGCTGTTGCAACAGTTATATCACAAGGGCTATCCTTTATTTATCTTCTCCTTTTCTTCATAACCGGGCAAAGTTCTTTAAAAATTAAAATACGCCACCTTGTTCCCGATTTTACCCTTTTAAAAGAAATAGTTCTTATTGGTCTTCCCGCTTTTATACGTCAGGCAGGAGGAAGTGTTCTTGCTGTTATTCTAAATAATGTTCTTATGGTATACGGAGGCGATCTGGCTATTTCTTCATACGGGGTTATTAACAAGCTTTTAATGTTTACCCTCATGCCGTTGTTTGGAATTGTACAGGGATTTCAGCCAATAGCAGGCTACAATTACGGGGCACGTAAATTCGACCGGGTCCAGCACTCAATAAAGGTGTCTGTGCTCATTGCAACTATCATGTCCACGCTGTCTTTCCTCGTTATGATGTTGCTCCCCGAATTCTTAATAAGGCTTTTTACAACCGATAAAACCCTTATAGGTTTGTCTGTTAATGCCATCCGGCGGGTCGTACTATTTATTCCTTTGATCGGAATTCAAATAGTGGGTGCTGCTTTTTTTCAGGCTGTAGGAAAAGCACTTCCATCGCTTATACTTGGAATGACCCGTCAGATTATTTTTCTTATTCCTCTGGTTCTTGTTGTGCCCCGTTTTCTCGGGCTTAACGGGGTATGGTTATCGTTTCCGGGAGCTGATATTGGTTCG
>QNBL01000148.1 GCA_003641695.1 Spirochaetota bacterium | reverse complement strand
AATAAAGCTTATCAGGGAGGATACCGGTAAGATCGAGAAGCTTTTCACAGGTGAAAATAGAATTCCGTCAAAGATTATCTGGGACGGGGTAAACGATGAAGGCAGATATTCCGAAGGTGAGTATACTGCAGTATTCAAGGTTGTTTACCTGAAGGGTAATGAACCGGAATCCCGTTCTTCAAAGTTTGTACTTGATGTATCCCCCCCCCGTGCAGTTTTAAAACTGTCTCCCGTACCGTTCTCTCCGGATAATGATGGATTGAACGATGAGTTGACACTATCCCTTGATGTGAGCGATCTAAGCGGAGTAGAGGACTGGGAACTGAATATTTACGATCCTGAAAAGAAACCTTTTATAAGTTTCAGCGGAAAGGGAACTCCAGCAAATGCTATTATCTGGAATGGCAAATCTTCCACCGGAGAACTTGTTTATGCAGCAATGGACTATCCCGTAATATTTAAGGTAAAGGATATACTCGGTAATGTAACGGTAAAACAGGATAAAATACCGATTGATGTTCTTGTTGTCAAAGAGGGAAACGTACTCAAGATAAAGATTGCAAATATTGTTTTCAAACGGAACAGTGCTGATTTTGTTGATGATGATCCTGAAAAAGCACGGACAAATGAATATGTTCTGAACAGAATCAGTGAAATTCTAAAGAAGTACAAATCTTACCAGATAGTTATTGAAGGGCACGCGGTTGTGACAAAGTGGTACGATGAGAAAGCTGCTGAAAAGGAAAATATAGAGGAGCTGATTCCACTTTCCAGGGAGCGGGCAATGACCGTTCTCCATGATCTTGTTGAAAGGGGAATAGCAGCTTCAAGGATGGAAGCAGTAGGTGCAGGGGGAGCAGATCCTCTGGTACCGAACAGCGACCTTGAGAACAGGTGGAAAAATCGACGGGTTGAATTTATTTTACGGAAGAAGTAGTGATAAAGAAAATAGTAAAAGCAGCGGTGTTGCTTGCAGCTGTTGCCGTTCTGTCAGCAGCTGCAGCGGTAGTTTTGTTTCGATACTTTAATACCCCGCAGGAAAGCAGTGTAACAGGGAAAGCAGTCGTTTTTTCGGTTGTTCCCGGGGATACGGTAGGCAGCATTGCAGATAGACTTTTTGAAAAAAGACTGATCAAATCATCTGCTGCCCTGCGGTTGTACAGTAGAATTATGGGTAGTAGCGGCAGTTTCAAGATCGGCAGTTACCGTATTGAGTACGGCGAAAAGATGAATGAAATTCATGATATTCTCATAGAAGGGCACCAGATCCTATATAAGGTAACGATACCGGAAGGATGGACATTTAAACGGATTGGGGAACTGCTCGAGGAGGAGGGTATAACCAATACTTCGGATTTCTATAAAGCGGTCTCAGATCGGGAACTCTTGTCCGGTTTGGGGATTGAAGCGGATAATGCTGAAGGGTTTTTATTTCCTGACACCTACCTGTTTCAAAAGGATTTTCCGGCAGAAAGAACAGTATCCTTCATGATTAAGAATTTCTTCAAAAATCTGGATATGATTTACCCCGGGTATAGTGCTTTGTCTTTTAATGAACTTTATCAAAAAATAATTCTTGCATCCATTGTGGAAAGGGAATATAGAATTGCTGAAGAAGCTCCTCTCATAGCAGGGGTATTCTATAACCGTCTTAAGAACAGTATGAGTCTTGGATCCTGTGCTACAATTGCTTACATAATAACTGATGTAGAGGATAAAGCTCATCCGTCAAGAATTACTTACGATGATCTGGAGATACAATCTCCCTACAATACTTATATAAACAAGGGGCTGCCCCCTGGTCCTATTGCCAATCCGGGGAAAACTGCTCTTGAAGCCGCATTTCACCCGGCGGATACCAAGTACATGTTTTTTGTACTGGAAGATCCGGTTACCGGAAGGCACAAATTTACAGAAACCTACAGGGATCATTTAACTGCCAAGAATCTATATATAAAGACTAAATAGGATAACCCGTATGAGGATCCCTGAGACAAAGATAAACGAAATCTCTAACAAGTTGAGTATCTATGATGTTGTTTCAGATTATGTAACCCTTACCCCGAAGGGAGGGCGTTACTGGGGATTATGTCCGTTCCACACCGAAAAGACCCCCTCTTTTTCTGTAAGTGAAGATAAAAAGATGTTTTACTGTTTCGGCTGTCACAAAGGCGGAAACATGTTTACGTTTATTAGTGAGATTGAGAACCTCTCTTTTCCCGAGTCAGTGCAGAGGCTTGCTGAGAAAGCCGGAGTGGAACTTACTGTTCAGGAAGATGAAGAGGTTGACAAAAGATACAGAGCCATGATGGAACTGTACAACCGCCTAAAAAACAGTATGCATTATATTCTTCTGGAAAAGGAAACAGCCCGCGGTGCATTGAACTATTTACAGGAACGGGGGATAGGAGAGGACACAGTCCGGGAGTTTTCTCTGGGGTATTCACCTGATGACAGATTCTGGATATACAATTTTCTTATAAGCAAGAAATACTCACCGGAATTCCTTGAGATGACAGGTCTGTTTTCAAAAAAGAATAAAAAAATCTCTCTATTCAGCAACAGGATAATGTTTCCAGTAATCAACAGCAGTGGAAAGACTGTAGCATTCAGCGGCAGACAGCTGGATAGTTTCGGAGGAAAGTACATAAATACTCCTGAAACATTCTTCTATAAAAAAGAGAAACGCTTTTCGGGCTTTATACAGCGGTTAAGGCGATAAGGGAAAGAAAGGAGTTTATACTGGTTGAAGGTAACTTTGATGTTCTTGCCCTGTATCAGAGCGGAAACAGGAATGTTGTTGCTCCACTGGGCACCGCATTTACCGAGAGTCAGGGTAAGCTTCTGAGAAGATATGCCAGAAAATGCAAGATTTTTTTTGACAAAGATACTGCCGGACTGAACGCTACTGTAAAAACTGCGGTTATTCTGGAAAAGCTGGGTGTAAACAGTGAGGTAATAGTTCCGGAAGGGGGAGATGATCCTGCTGATATACTGAAAAAACATGGTCCCGAGGCGTTGAATAAACTTCTTAAATATCCTATAAATACATTTGAGTATATTGTGGAAAGAGCTATCGAAATTCATGATGTTAAAGCACCGGAAGGTAAAAAAGCCGTTTTTCAATTTGTTGCTCCGTATGTTTCTTCACTGGAATCGGCAATAACCCGGGAGAGTTACTTAGAACAGCTTGCAGAAGCTCTGCAGGTAAGGCTTGATGCTGTATTGGTTGATTTTTCAAATGCAGTGGAAAAGAAAAAAGGTTCTATTTTCGGCAGTACAGAAAATGAAACCGAAGAAAATCGGAATATCAGTCTTTCCCAGGAACTGTATTTCATGATTTCTGTAGCTGCACATCTGTCTGTTTTTGCTAAAGTAAGGAATGATCTTTCTCTTGAAGATTTTGATGATAAAAATGCCAGAGCATTGTTTATTGTTATTGAGGATCTTTACCGAAGAGATATATTAAAGATCGATTACCTTCTTGAAAGGATAGAGGATGAGGCATTGAAGAATTTGGTTAATGAAAAATTGTTAGCCGGTGAATTTGATGTAAACTATAATAGTATTATTGAAGACGGGGTAAAGAGTATTAAACGGAAAAGCCTGGAGAAGAAACGAAAAACTGTAGAAGCTGAGTTAAACAAGGCTGAATTAGAGGGTAATCTGATGGATGTAAAACAGCTTCTTTCAGAAAAAATGTATCTTGATGAAGAACTGAATAAAGTGAAGGTGCAGTAGTATGTCTGATCTTGAAAATGAAGCTTCTGTTCAAAAATTGATTGAATATGCAAAGGAAAAGAAAAGCATTACCTATGATGAGGTAAATGATTTCCTTCCTGATTCTATAACCAATACAGATAAAATAGAGGAAGTGATGAATCTTCTCGAGAAAAACAAGATAAAATTAGAAGATGAAAGTCCCGTCCCGGGTCCTGAAGCGGATTTGGAAGTACCTTTGGATATTGAGGATGATGATGAGGACATTGCTGTCGACACCCCTGATGAGAGTGTTGAAGCGGTTGTAAAAAAACATGTTGTGGTCAGTGACAAGGATTCTTCCATTGACGACCCCATAAGGCTGTATCTGCGTGAGATAGGAAAGGAAAGCCTGCTTACGGCAGAGCAGGAAGTACAGCTCTCCAAGCAGATGGAAGATGGTGAAAACATTATAAAGAAGGCTATTAAGGAATCCGGAATGATTATTCCCCAGCTCTTCAAGGTGATGGAAAAGACTTTTTCCCGTTCTGATCCCAGAGAGATGGAGTTATCAAAGAAAGAAATATCTGAACTTTTGGCTGAGCGGCGTCGGCTTGTTCAGTTCTACCGGGAACCATTAAAAGAGATATCCGCATTACTGAAACAGTATATTGATTACAAATACAAGGTTATTGAAGATGGAAAAGAAGTTGTCAATGATGAAACTCTGGTAAAAAAAAGAAAGACTCTTTTTAAAAGAATAGAGAAGATTGATATTCATCAGACGGAAATTGTAGCTTTTTCGGATTATTTCCTGGAAACCGAAAGAAAGATCCGGCATTACCGGAGGGAACGGGAGAGAATTGAAAGACGTCTGGGTATTAGCAATCCAAAAGAACTCCGTGCAATGGGAAGAGGTTTGGCGATTGCGGAACGGAGAAAGCAGATTGAGTATGATCTTCAGCTTCCCGCTGATAAAATAAAGGAAAAGATACGGCATATACAGGTAACAGAAAAGAAACTTAAAGCAATCGAGATTGCCTTTGAGGATAATATTGATGATATCCTGGAGCGGTCAAAAGAGATCGCCCGGGGCAAGATAATGATGAAAAATGCAAAAGACCGGCTTATTCAGGCAAATTTAAGACTTGTCGTAAGTATAGCAAAAAAATATACCAACCGGGGTCTGCATTTTTTTGATCTTGTTCAGGAAGGAAATATCGGTCTTATCAAAGCAGTAGAAAAATTTGAATACCGGAAGGGGTATAAATTTTCAACCTATGCAACCTGGTGGATTAGACAGGCAATTACACGATCCATTTCGGACCAGGCTCGAACTATACGTGTTCCGGTCCATATGATAGAGCAGATAAACAAGGTTGTGAGGGAATCCAGGCAGCTGATGCAGGTATTGGGGAGGGAACCTACTGATGATGAGATTGCTGAGCGCCTCGGGTGGACAGTTCTCAGGATAAAATCTGTTAAAAATGTAGCTCGCGAACCAATATCTCTGGAAACACCCATTGGCGAAGAGGAAGATTCGCTTTTAGGAGATTTTATTGAAGACAAGGATATTGAGAATCCGGCAAACCAGACTGCCTTTAAACTGCTCCAGGAACAGCTGAAAGAGGTTCTTTATACTCTTCCACCGAGGGAACAGGAAGTTCTTAAGATGCGTTTCGGTCTTGACGACGGATATTCACTTACTCTGGAAGAGGTAGGGTTATACTTTAATGTAACACGTGAGAGAATCAGACAGATAGAGGCTAAAGCTCTCAGGCGGTTAAGACATCCTAAAAGAAGCCGCCGCTTAAAAGATTATATAGATAACTAAGAAAGATGATAATTAAGGAGATCAACTCAAATGATGCAGGAAGTTTTCGAAAAATTAAAAACTCTTCAGGATATTCTCTCCGAAAAGTATGAGATAGAAAGAGAAATAGAAGAAATTCCAAAAGCTCTCAATACAAAAAAAGAACTTTTAACCCGTTTAAAAAAGAGTTATCTGGAAAAGAATAAGGTTTTGGAAGAAACTAAAGAGCGGCTCAAGCATCTGAAATTTCTTCTTGATGAAGCTGAAACCCAGAGAGAAGGGTATGAGAAACAGATGGATGTGATCTCTACTCAGCGAGAGTATGAAGCTTTGGATAAAGAGATAAAAACCGCATCTGATAAAGCAACCCAGTTCAGGAAGGATTTGATCAGAGAAGAGAAGGAACGCGATGATATAATCTTTTCCCTGGAACAGGAAGAGAGCATGATCAATGAGCAGGAAAAGGAGCTGGAAGAAGAACTTGAAAAGATCAAGGAACAGAGTACAGCCAAAGAAGAGCTGCTTCAGGATCTTGCCAGACAGGAACAGGAGATTATTCCCGGTTTGGATGAGGAAATTCTGTTTAAATTTGAAAGAATTATCAAGAACAAATCGGGGCTTGGAATTGTACCGGTCAAAGACTCAATCTGTACCGGCTGCCACATGATGCTTCCTGCTCAGTTTGAGAACAGTGTCAGGAAGGGTGAAGATATTCTTTTTTGCCCATACTGCAGTAGAATTTTGTACTACGAAGATGATTTGAATCAGGATGCATTTAATGATGAAGATTCCGGCAGTCTTGCCGATCTTGTTAGTGAGGATGAAATAAACTTCGACGATTAATAGAATATTTACAGCAGGCCGGATAACCGCTGGTTTTTATATCAGAGGAAAGTCCGGGCTCCGCAGAACATGATGCCGGGTAACTCCCGGGGGTACATAAGTATTACAGACAGTGCCGCAGAAAACAAACCGCCGGTTATAAAACTCAGGTTTTATAACCGGTAAGGGTGAAAAGGCGGGGTAAAAGCCCACCGCTCTCCCGGTAACGGGAGGGGCATGGTAAACCTCATCAGGAGCAAGGTTAAACAGCAGTCATGGTTGTTCGCCTCACGGCTGCGGGTAAACCGCTTGAGTTATATGGAGACATATAACCTAGATAGATGGTTATCGATAACAGAACCCGGCTTACAGGCCTGCTGCTATTTAAAAAAGCCGATTTAGCTAAATCGACTTTATACACTTTATTGGATACTACTTAAAAAATAAGCCCAAATTTTTAAAGAATCCGGGCTTATTTATATTATGAGTATTCTTGTTTTATTATTTCTTCGGCCTTACTACTTCCCAAATCTTTTGCTTT
>QNBL01000147.1 GCA_003641695.1 Spirochaetota bacterium | reverse complement strand
TGGAGGCCACAACAAATGATCTTTTGTTTACCGATGGAATGACCATTGCCAGGGGCTGGCCATGGATGCAGGACGGGGAGGCCATGTGGGACAACTGGCTCGAACTGAGGATGCCTGTTTCGGAAAGAGTGCTCTGGTCTGATATTTTCTTGAGCGGCACCGGATTCTGGAATCAACTCAATGATGTAAAATCCATGAATATCAGTGACTTCAAGTTCAGCATGGGGGCTGGAATCAGATTTGTTATTCCGGGTCTGCCGATCGGACTTTATTTTACAAAG
Source organism: Spirochaetota bacterium (assembly GCA_003641695.1). Classification (GTDB taxonomy): domain Bacteria; phylum Spirochaetota; class Spirochaetia; order B11-G9; family B11-G9; genus B11-G9. The sequence continues at coordinate 6,625 of QNBL01000147.1, read as the reverse complement.
AGATTCTCGTTTGACGATAACAGCAATATCCAGTGGGAAGGAGGTTCAATATTCCGGAGTGCGGATAATCCCGACTCCGGTCTGGACCTTGTAATCGCATTTACCACAGGAATGTTTTAATACAGAAATCAGGAGTAAACCATGAAAAGGAAAAGTGTATTTATAGTATTGATGTTCGTTATTTTTTCTGCACATCTGTTTGCTGAAAAACTTACCATGATTGGTATTGTGGATCTTACCAAGATTGTTTCCAACTATTTTAAGGAGTCTGCATCCTGGAGAGAAATAGACGAATTAACCCAGAAAGTGGAAGAGACTACCAATACCAAACTCAACGAGATAAAGAACCTTCAGGAGAAAAAAATTGACGCACAAAACAAGGGTGATGATACCCTTGCACTCCAACTGGACAACGAGATTGAAAAGAAGAAGCAGTATCTTCAGGAATATCACAAAATTATGTCCGACAGAATAACCAGCAAGAAAGAAAACCTTCTTTCTTCTTCCGGTTTTTCCAAGGAGATTATAGAAGCAATCTCATACATAGCCGAGGATCAGGGGTTCTCCATTGTTTTAAGGAAAAAAGACCCCAACATACTCTACTACAACTACGAGGTAGACATTACCGATAAGGTTATAGATCGATTGATGAAGACGAGATGAGTGAACTAACGCCCATGATGCGGCAGTACCGGAAAATAAAATCCCGATACCCCGATGCGGTGCTGTTTTTCCGGCTGGGAGACTTCTACGAAATGTTTGAGAAGGATGCAAAAGAGGTCTCCCGTATCCTTAACCTAACCCTTACTGCCCGTCATGGTGTGCCGATGTGCGGAATTCCGTATCATGCCTCAAAAAACTACATTCCGAGACTTCTGAAAGCGGGGAAAAAAATTGCCGTTTGTGAACAGATATCCTTGCCTGAAAATGGGAAAGGACTGGCTGAAAGGGAAGTTGTTGAGGTTATAACTCCGGGGACAATCGTTAATGAAGATTTTCTAAACAGATACGCGAACAACTATCTTGCCGTAATCGGAAGCCGGGGATCTTTTATCTCTTTTGCCTACATTGACCTTTCCACTTCGGAATTCCATGCAACCGCTATCCCGATCGAAGAGAAGGAAGAGCGGATCAGGAGTGAAATCTACCGTTTAAACCCCTCTGAAATTATTGTGCAGGAATCGATTCTTGAAAATGACGATTCCCTGCAGCAACTGATTAATACTGACTCATCCTTATACGTAAACAGGTTTCAGGATTGGCATTTCGATGCTGAGTCTGCTTATGAGATGCTCCTGAAGCAGTTCAAGGTCTCAAACCTTAAGGCTTTCGGACTGCAAAAAGAAAGTCCGGAACTTGTTTCCTGCGGTGTACTTCTTGACTATATAGGAGAAACTTCAAAATCACTGCTCCCGCATATCCGGTCACTGACTGTCTATGATGACAGCGATTTTCTCGGCCTGGATGAGGCAACCCAGAGAAATCTTGAGATAACAGGCGGCCTGAACAATAACGAGTCAAATTTTACACTTCTTAAGGTTCTGGATAAAACCAGAACTTCCATGGGCGCCCGCAAAATAAAAAGATGGCTTTTGCATCCTCTGAAGAAAAAGAGCAATATTGATTCACGGCTTAACACCGTAGAGTCTCTGTATCACAATCAAATAACCCTCTCTGAAATACGGAACTCTCTTTCCGGTATTCTTGATATCGAACGGCTTACTTCGCGGGTTGCCATGGACAAGGCCCATGCAAAGGATCTTCTGGCTCTCTGCGGCAGTCTTGAGCAAATTGAATTGATAAACAGGATAGTCAGCTCTGATCCTCATATTATTATAACCCCTCTTCCTCCTGCCAGGCTGAAGGTTATTAACTCTGTCAGCAACCTGATCAGAGCCGGAATATTTGAAGACCCGTCTATTCTGTTAACAGAAGGAAGGCTTATAAAAGACGGTTACAACAAAGATCTGGATTCACTCAGAAACCTACGGAAAAACAGCCAGAACCTGCTCTCTGAATATATAAAACAGGAGCAGGAAGAAAGCGGTATAACTTCTCTCAAGATTAAATACAACAAAATCATAGGTCATTTTATCGAAGTAACAAAAGCAAACCTGCCCCAGGTCCCTGATCATTTCATAAGAAGGCAGTCGCTCCTCAACTGTGAACGCTTTACAACAGATAAACTGATTGAACTTGAATCAGCTATAAGCAGTTCCTTTGAGAAAATTATTCAGCTGGAGAAAGAGCTTTTCATGGAAATACGAGGCAGGGTGAAAGAGGAAATACCGGTACTCCTTGAAGCTGCTTCGTTTATTTCTGACATTGACTGCCTCCAGAGTTTTGCCCAGGCTGCTACTGTGCACGGATATGTAAAACCGGTGATTTCGTCCTCAAATACGCTTACGGTAGTTAACGGCCGTCATCCGGTAGTGGAAAATAATCTGCCGCCGGGTTCTTTTATACCGAATTCCATCGGACTGCATTCAGAAGGAAAGTATTTCGCAATGATAACCGGTCCCAATATGGCGGGAAAATCTACCTATCTCAGACAAACAGCTCTGATAGTTCTTATGGCACAGGCAGGTTCCTTTGTACCGGCGGAAAAAGCGGAAATAGGAGTTACTGACAAGATATTCTGCCGTGTAGGGGCCTCTGACAACCTTGCCAGAGGAGAATCAACCTTTCTTGTGGAAATGAATGAAACTGCCTTTATCTTACGCCATGCAACGGAAAAGAGTCTGATTATCATGGACGAGGTGGGCAGGGGAACAAGCACCAACGACGGTCTGTCTATTGCCTGGGCAGTTACCGAGTATCTCCTTTCCATGAAGGTAAAAACCCTGTTTGCAACCCATTATCATGAACTGTCGCTGATCAAGAACAAACACCTTATTAATCTTCATCTTGAAATTGCAGAAAGAAACGGTGAAATAATTTTTCTAAGGAAAGTAAAAGAGGGCTCTTCCGAGAAATCCTACGGTATCCACGTAGCCAAACTGGCAGGAATTCCCGAAAGGGTGCTGAAAAGGGCTTCGGATATTCTCGATTCCCTTTCAAAAGAAGGTATTACCCTAATTGATATTCCGGAAGCTGAACCTGGAAATAGAGAGGGGCAACAGCCCCTTTTTAAATCCGATGATCTGATCCTGACTGAACTGAGATCCCTTAACATTGAAAAAATAACTCCCCTCGATGCTTTGAACGTTCTTGCACGGCTTAAAGAAATTTCTGAATCAGGGTAAGATTTTTTTATGTAATAGCAGGTATGACCATAAGCAGAGTTCTGCAGACACTGACAACTCCTAACAGGTGTCTTTTATGCAGTACAGATCTCATTTCCGAAGAGCATACCAAATATCCACTCTGTTCCTCATGCCGGAAAAAGCTGTTATCGAAAAATGCGGATAGAAGATGCCCTGTATGCAGCATACCCTTGAGTTCAGAGGAAACTGTCTGCACCAGATGCAGGTCGAGGAGTTTTTCCTATGAGTCCAATTTTTCACTTTTTACCTACCGAAAAGATATCAAAGAGTTGCTCTATCAGTATAAATTCAGGAACAACAGAAGGTTAGCCGTGCTCTTTGCAGAACTTTTTTATACCCTTTATTTAAAACAAAACAAATTTGAAGCAATTATCCCTGTACCATCGACTATATCCAATGTAAAAAAAAGGGGATGGGATCATACCGGCGAGATAACCGGAATACTAAAAAGCAGATACGGAATACCTGTAATGAACTGTTTACGAAAAAAGGGTGGAAAATCACAGAAAAAACTAAGCTATGCGGAAAGATTGACTAACCTTGATGGCAAGATAACTGTAACAAAGACCTGCGGGAAAATTCCATCGAAAATACTGCTTCTTGATGATGTATTCACCACCGGGGCAACCCTTGAACAGTGCGCATTGGTACTCATAAAAGCAGGCTGCTTTGGTATTAATGCCCTTACCCTTGCTATTGACTAATCAGAACGGAATTGATACATTATCCACAGCAGATTAATTCTTTCTTCAAAGGAGTCGCTTACGACTCCTTTTTTAATGGGTGAATAACGGAAGTGGAATATTTAGACACGGAAAACAGTCTTTTCAAAGAATTAAAACCGGTAATAAACGGCTTGGGGTATGATATTGTTGAGTTTCATACCAGGGTTAAGGAGGGTAAACTTAATCTTTCCTTACGCATCTACAAACCGGATGGGATAACTATTGACGACTGCACCCTTGTTCACAAAACCATCTATCCCCGTATTGAAATTATGGAGGAGATCAGGGATATAACCCTGGAAATATCATCACCCGGAACATCCAGAAAGATTAAGAGTCTCGACGAATTCCGTATTTTTTCCGGCAGAAATGTAAACATTCTGCCTGTTGACGATTCGGAATGGATTCGCGGAACAATTCAAAGTGCTGAAGATGAAATTTTAACTGTTAAAACAAAAGAAGATACAGTTAGTATAAAATATAGCGATATAAAAAAAGCTAAACTTGAATAAAAGGGGGACAGAAACACACTATGGCTTCTGGACTTGCTGATGCAATCCGGGGTCTCGTTCATGAGAAGGGGATTTCGGAAGATCTTGTACGAAAAACAATAGAAGATTTTCTCTATGCTGCTTATAAAAGGAAATTCGGTACCGTTGAAAACGCAGTTGTCAGATTCAACGATGACTACTCTGAGGTATCGATATTTGCCCGTAAAAGTATAGTAGAAGAAATAACAGATCCGGTCTTTGAGATTGAACTTAAAGATGCTTTGGAACTTAACGATGAATGTGAAATAGGGGATGAGCTTCTTATTGAAATCAACCCTAAAGATTTTGACCGCGGGGCTGTTCAAAGTGCAAAACAGAAAGCACGTCAGACCTTGCGGGAAATCCATAAAGACACTCTCTATTCTGAGTTTAAGGATAAAGAAGGGGAGATGATAATAGGGTATCACCAAAGAGAAAGAAACGGAAATATCTTTGTTGATCTTGGGAAAATTGAGGGTATTCTCCCGAAACGATACCAATCCCCCCGGGAAAGTTATCATCCCAACGACAGAATCAAGGCACTTATCTATGAGGTCAGTAAATCACCCTCTGGGCTTCAGATCATCCTTTCACGTACTCATACGGATTTTGTAAAAAGGATTTTTGAACTTGAGGTGCCTGAAATCTATGATAAAACCGTAGAGATCTTCAAGATTGTAAGGGAACCCGGCTACAGAACCAAGATATCTGTCTTCTCCAACAGGGAGGATGTTGACCCTGTTGGCGCCTGTGTAGGTATTAAAGGAGTTAGAATCCAGGCTATCGTCAGAGAACTTGAAGGGGAAAAGATAGATATTCTCAAGTATGTTACGGATCAAAGGGAGTTTATCAAGAATGCGTTATCACCTGCTGAGGTTGAAAACGTTATTATCCTTGACGAATCAAAACGTCAAGCACTCGCAATTGTCAATGAAAGTCAGCTTTCACTGGCAATCGGTAAAAAAGGACTTAACGTTCGTCTTGCAAACAGGCTTGTAGACTGGAACATCGATGTAAAGACCGTTGAACAGTTTGAAGAGATGGATATTTCAATCGATTCAAAGAGAGAACTCAACGCCTTATTTAACGATATTGAAGAAGAAATCACTTCGATTTCCGAACTTCCCGGTATCTCTGAACATCTTGTTGAACTGCTTACTTCAAATAAAGTTGAGTTGATTGAAACCCTCGTATCCATGGACAGAAACGATCTTGAGAATCTTGAAGGCATTACAGAAGAAGATATTAAAAATATTGAGACCATTATTTCAGAGAATGTTGATATTGTTGAGGAAGAAGAGCTTGAAGAAGAGGAATTCTTTGAAGAACCGGAAGAAAAAAAAGACGAAGAAGAATCTCCGGTAGAAGAAGAAACTTATGAGTGTCCCGAATGCGGCGCTCCGATAACTATAGATATGACCTCCTGTCCTGCCTGCGGTATAGGACTCCGGTTTGAAGAAGAAGAACCGGACAACCAGGATGGTGAAGAACTCAAAGAAGAGGAATAGGCGTGAAATAGAGCAATGCTTTATTGACAAATTAAAGTCAATATGATGATCTATTTTTGTTAAACAAGAAGGTGTGAAGAGGATTTATGGCTGAAGAACAGGATAAAAAAGAAAAACCAAAAGCTACTTTAATTAAGCATAGAAAACCCAAGGAACCGGAGAAAACTACCTCAGAAAAGAAAAAGGTTGTTGTAATAAAGAAAAAAACAGCTCCAAAGAAGACCGTTCATAAGGTAGTTGCCAGGAAGGAACCTGCAGCGGAAACAGAAACCAAAAAAACTTCAGCATCTTCTGAGGTCAAAGCCGAAAGTACTGTAACGAAACCTTCTGAAAGTGATAAACCTAAATCTGCAACTGCAGTAAAAAGTGCAGCTGCCCGGAAAACAGAAGAAAAACTCTCCGGCACCCGCACGAGAAACAATGACAATAGAAACCAGCAACAGGCCCGTTCCGGCTACCAGGGACAGCGGCCTCAGCAGGGCGGAAGACCGCCTTACCAGGGACAGCGGCCCCAGCAGGGCGGAAGACCGCCTTACCAGGGACAGCGGCCTCAGCAGGGCGGAAGACCGCCTTACCAGGGACAGCGGCCCCAGCAG
>QNBL01000146.1 GCA_003641695.1 Spirochaetota bacterium | reverse complement strand
GCAAAGATAGAAAAGATTGATCTGATCATCATGGGAACCAAAGGTAAGACAGACCTTGAGGGGCTTATAATGGGAAGCACTACTCACCGGGTTTTATCAATTAGGAATCTCCTGTTTTTTCATTTTCTCCAGTTTGTTCAAGGTGGAACTGATATGTCTGTTCATGATGTCCCGTGCTTCTACTCCATTGGAAGATTCAATTGCTTCCAGCATTTCTCTATGCTCCCTCCGGCTGGTTTCCTTGCTCCCTTTCATGCCTCCGGTTTTTTGAAAACTCTTTATTAAAAGTTCAAAGAGATGGTTGTATATGGATATTATAATGTCATTGCCGGAGGCTTTTATAATAGCTTTATGAAATTCAACATCCAGAATGTTGTATGCTTCGATATCGTTGCTATCAGCTTTTTCCTCCATCTTTTCAATAAGCTTGGTCAAGGTACTCATCAGTTCGGGAGGGGTGTTCACTGCTATACTATATATTATGCTGGTTTCAATCATCTTACGGATATTAGCCAGATCAATAAGTGTCTTTAGTTCCTTGGGAAGTTGAAAAACAAGATTGGTTTTAAGCATCTCCAGAAAAAAGTCCATGTTGCTGTTTTTTACAAATACACCCTTCCCCTGTTTTGTTTCAACAAGGCCTCTGCTTTCAAGGGAACGGATTGCTTCCCGGATAGATCTGGAACCTACATTGAGGCTTTTACCGAGCTCGGATTGTGAGGGCAGTTTGTCTCCGGGTTGGAGATCGTTATCGATTATAATATTTTCAATGGCTTTGGTTACTTCATCCGAGAGTTTAGTCTTTTTTAGAGGTTCGATTTTGTTCATCCATCTTTACTATGATAAATAAACACTCATTGTGTCAAGACATTAACCGATAATAGTTGACATATGTCATAAGTTGTACTAAACTTTCACTATTAGTTAATTTTCAGGAGGAGATTAAATGAAAAAAGCTCTATTAATTCTATTGATGGTTAGTGTAGTGGCGGCAGGAGTTTTCGCCAATGGTCAGAAGGATCAGAAAGCAGGAGAACCTGTTACCATAAACTTTTCTTCTGTAAGTGTTCCGGGTGATGCACACACCGAAGCTATGAATGTATTCAAAGACGAGGTTGAAAAACTTTCAGGCGGATCGATGGTGGTGAATGTTTATCCTTCAGGTCAGCTTTTTGATCAGGAAGGAGAGCAGGCTGCTATAAAACAGGGATCTGTTGACATGATTTATACCTCTGCTCCCTGGCTTGCGGAGTTTGTTCCCTACCTTTCAATGTTTACTGCTGTGTACACCTTTCAGGGATATGATCACATGACCAAAGTATTGAATGGTGAGATAGGAAAAAAAGTTTTTCAGGATGTCGTGGATAAGGTTGGAATCAGACCTCTTGGTGCATTTTATCTTGGAACCAGAGAGTTGAACCTTGTTGAAAAAGTTGGTCCTGTTCATAGCCCTGCCGATATGAAAGGGGTAAAACTCAGGGTTCCCGGAAGTCCTTCCTGGATAGCTCTGGGCAAAGCTCTGGGCGGGAATCCAACCCCAATGGCTTTTTCCGAGGTTTACATGGGTTTGAAGACTGGAGCTGTCGAAGGGCAGGATAACCCCCTTCCAACAGACAAGAATGCAAAATTCTACGAAGTAACAAAATACATTGTTCTTACCAATCACGTAGTTGATTCGGTATGGCCGACCATGAATGAGAAGAAATGGCAGTCTCTTACCACCCAACAGAAGGATTGGGTAATGCAGGGAGTTGCAAAGGCAAAGGATTTTTGTGATAAAAAAGTTCTTGATACCGAAGCAAATATTCTTGGATTTTTCAAAGATCAGGGGATGATAATTATAGAAGACCCTGATATTGCTGCTTTTGCTGCATATGCAAAAAATTCATACATGACAGAAAGCAAGGATATTTCCAAGGATTGGGATTGGGATCTGTACGATAAGGTTCAGGCGGCAAAGTAAGAAGGCTTTCTTTGCTTATAACTATCAGATACGGCACCTTGACAAAAGGTGCCGTTCTTAAACGGAGGCGGAATGAAAAAGGGTTTTAAGTTCCTTCTGGATGTTATTGAGGTGTATACACCAATGGCAGCATTTATAGTACTTTTTACTGTTTTTATGCTGGGTATTTTCTTCCGGTATTTTCTTGCTCCCCTTACCTGGACTTTGGAGCTTTCGCTGGTCTGTTTTATATGGACTGCACTTCTCGGAGGGCTTTATGCAAAGAGAACTGATTCCCATGTAAAGTTTACTCTAATCTATGACATGGTTTCTCCCAAAAAACAACTCTGGATGAGACTTTTCGGGAATGGGCTTCTTTTAACAGCATTTGGTATGGCATTCTATCCCTCACTGAACTACGTACTGTTTATGGGGTTCAAAAAATCCAATGTCTTAAAGATTCCCATGGATGTTGCCTTTGCCCCTTATGTTGTTTTTATGGCGTTTATGATAGGACGTCTCATCCACGATCTGTACAAAGACCTGAACCTCCTCTTCCGGGAAAGGATACCCAAATAATGAACTGGCCTCTACTCGTATTTCTGCTTTCGTTTGTAATGGTATTTGTAGTAAGAATACCAATAGCTCTGGGAATGATGATGTCGGCCATATTTTATTTTGATCTTGCCGGCGGTCCCGGTGCGGATATCAGTATGGTTGCCGCCCAGTTCCTTAACCAGATGAATTCAAAGTTTGTACTGATAGCTGTCCCCCTTTTCGTCTTTATGGCAGAGGTAATGAATACCGGGAAGATTACGGATATGATCTTTGAATTTGCAGGAGCTGTTGTTGGAAAAAAGAAAGGTGCTCTCGGACATGTAAATGTTGTAGCATCGATAATATTTTCCGGTATGACAGGGTCTGCTCTTGCGGATGCTTCAGGGCTCGGGATGATGGAGATAAAAGCCATGAATGACAGCGGTTATGACAAGGGATTTTCCAGTGCCATAACCGCAGCTTCTGCAACCATCGGGCCTATCTTTCCGCCCAGTATTCCCATGATTTTTTACGCAATGCTTTCAGGTGCTTCTATCGGGGCCTTGTTTATAGGCGGAATGCTTCCGGGGATCCTGGTAGGAATAGCCCTTATGATATACATTGCCATGGTTGCACACAAGCGGGATTATCCTCTCGGAGGTGCGGTCACTTTCAGGCAGATGCTGGCAATAACGCTCAAGGCTTCACCGGCTCTGTTTTCTGTTGTTGTTCTTCTTGGTGGGATATATACGGGGATTGTTACTCCCACAGAAGCGGGTGCTCTGGCTGCTTTCTATGCTATTTTTGTTGCTGTATTTATTTACAAGGCAATGGGATTAAGGGATTTTTTAAAGGTTGTAAGGAACACTGTACGAACGACAGGGACTCTGTCTCTTCTTGTCGGTTCAGCATATGCTTTCAGTTACATAGTTGCAATTGAGCATATTCCTGATCTGGTTGCAAACTGGCTGCTCCATATTACCTCAAACAAATATCTGCTGCTGCTTCTGATAAATGTTGTTTTTATCATCCTGGGGATGTTTATCGATACAATGGCAATAACTCTTGTATTTATTCCGATTGTACTTCCACTGGTAACAAGTCTGGGAATAAACCTGGTTCACTTTGGAGTCCTTATAACCCTTAACATGATGATAGGATTATCGACACCTCCTTTTGGTATGCTTCTTTTTGTTGTTTCAGGCATTTCCGGCACTCCTTTGAAGGATGTGATCAGAGAGATTCTGCCCATGCTGCTTGTTTTGTTTATCGTACTGTTTCTGGTTACATATATTCAGCCTATTGTTCTTTTCCTTCCCGGGCTTTTGGGATTGTTGTGAGTAAAAAAAAGAGGTTATGTAATGAATAATATTCCTGATGGAGTCTACCCTACGATGATCACCCCCTTTAACGGGGATTTGACAATCGATTACAAGGGGCTGAAAAAATTGATTGACTGGTATGCAGAAAATGGTGTTGCCGGTTTATTTGCCGTTGCCCAGTCAGGAGCCATGTTCGAGTTGTCCCTGCAGGAGCGTGTTGATCTTGCCCGCAGGGTAAGGGAGTATGCTCCAAAACATATACCTGTTGTAGCATCCGGTCATATATCCGACACACTGGAAGCTCAGGTAGAAGAGCTTACTGCAATAGCAGATACCGAGATTGATACTCTGGTTCTTTTGACAAACAGATTTGCAGCACCCTATGAAGGGGATGATATCTGGAAAAAGAATATGAGTAGACTCCTGGAAAAACTGCCGGATGGAGTTCCTTTGGGACTTTACGAATGTCCGACCCCTTACAAGAGAGTTCTTTCCGATAATCTAATCTCGTGGATCGTTGAAACGGGACGTTTCGGGTTTGTCAAGGACACCTGTTGTGATCCGGAAATGATAAAGAGGCGGGGTGCATTGACTGCAGGATCATCGGTAAAGCTGTTTAATGCAAACGCACCAACCCTTTTAATGTCAATGCAGAACGGGTATGCAGGATATAGTGGAATCATGACCAATTTCCATCCGCAGCTCTATTCCTGGCTCTGTAATAATTGGGAAAAAGAACCTGAAAAAGCCGGGGAACTTCAATCCTACCTTTCCATAGCTTCGCTTATTGAAGATTTCGGTTATCCGATGAATGCCAAGTATGCACTGAAGACTCTGGGTATTCCAATCGGCCTTACATGCAGACGATCAGATATGCGGTATCATCAGTTTTCAGAATATGACAGGTTTTTGGTTGATCAGTTTATGGTTTTATCCAAATCCCGTATTGCAGAATTATAAAAGTACCGGTACAGTAAGCGGTAACTGATCAGAGGGTAGGTAAGATGGATCAAAAAGAGATGGTTGAATACTTCAAAGAGTGCATCGCAAAGCACTATCCCGGAGGATTTAAGGATGTGGCAGTTCCACCGCCGAGTTTTACTTCGATGAATGCCGAATTCATGAGAATAGACCCTGAGGTTCTAGTGGTGGAGGTAAAGTTTCCCGTTGCTTATGAGTCACTTAACCCCTTTGGCAATATGCAGGGCGGGATGATAGCTGCCGCTGTGGATAATACCATCGGCTCTTTGAGCATGATAGCTGGTCCAGTAAACTTTACCAGGGATCTTTCCCTCAAGTATAGAAATCCTGTGAAAGGAACATATGAGTTTATTACCGTTAAGGCTGAGCTGACCGGGCAGAAAGACAGACGGTTATTCTTTGCTGCAGAGGTCAGAGACCCGGAAGGGACCCTTCTCGTCAATGCAAAGGCAATGAACTGGATAGTTGGATAACCGGATGCAGAGAAACTATTCCCTTGACAGGGATTGCAACGCAGTCTATTCTGTGCTGAATGAAACCGCATTTACACAAAACCTTGAATTTGAAGGCTCAAGATGCCGTAGCTGTTTATCTTGACGAGATGGCGTATGTTTTCTTTGCAGATGATGATAATTATCAAAAGTATCTTAACGAGCAAACCTACGATTACTACGGTACCATTGTTGAGGAATCACCCTTTTATTTAGCTCCGCCCGAACCCGGTGTATGGAATCTTGTTATAGAACAGAAAGATCCTGAAAAATCTCTGGATGTAAAGATCGAGATTATTAAAGAGGAATCTTTCTCCCAAGAGTAACACAGAAACCGCTGCCTTCAGTCTTTATCTGTACCGGTATACCCTTGCTTTCCGCCCACACCTTTATGTTGGAAACCTCAAAATCACGCTCTATATAGATCTCCACAGGGGCTCCTTTAAGCATCAATGCCCTTTTTGCCAAATGATAAGCGTCGGGTATTTTTAGCCCCCTGAATAAGTCAGTGGGAACTCCTGTTGTATCTATCATGGATCCGTGCTCCTTGAGATTGACACGGTACTCATTCATCAGACGTTTTTCTGCAGCCTTAAATCCGGCTTTTGTCAGATCTTTTTTCCCGAATAGACCGCAGTGACAGGTTCCTTTTTCGGCAATATCCTGATCTATGAATGTACAAGGGCAGACGATATCGTTGTTCAGCTCCGGATCGTCAGAGGGTTCAAAACAGGGGCAATACCTTTTTCCGAATACGTTCTCCGATTCGACGAGCCACAAGCGGAGATTTGCATTCATCATCCAGTTCGGGTTTACTCTGTAGCCTTTTTGTGATGCAAAGTTCTTTATCCAGCGTGAGTGTTTTTTAATTTCCCTGCGGTACTTCCAGAGATCTTTAAAGAACGATTTCATCATCTTTAATAATTCGCTCAGGCTGGCATCTGAGGGCTGCGGAGGAGTGCAGGAAGCATTGAAGGACGGTATACTGTCTGTTTTTGTTTCAACCCTGGTTGAAGAATTCTTTTCTGCATAGCTCTTTCTATTTGCTTTTTCAGCATCCAGACCAAAAAATGAACGGGTCCTGGGAACCGATTCATGTCCGGTTATTTTAATGGTAATCTTGTCTCCTTTTGAAGGATGCAGGACTGCAATGGGATTCAGATGATCTGAAAGTCCGTAATTCTGAAAAACCTGCTTCACTTCTGTGGAATATGCCGGGTCAACGGCAACAAGAAGTCCACCTCCTGTCTGGGGATCGCAGATTATTGAGCGGACAGGTTCTTCTACAGGGGTAATCCTGTTTCCATAGCTTCTCCAGTTGTTCTTAAGTCCCTTGGCAAGTGCCCCCATGGCAACGTACCGGGAAAGATCTGTCGGGAATTTAAGAGAGTCCCACCGGAGTTCCGCTTCAAGGCCTGATGCATTACACATCTCCAGCAGATGCCCGGCAAGGCCGAATCCGGTTACATCAGTAAGTGCATGAACCCCTTTTATTCCTGCAAGTTCATAACCTGCATTGTTCAGTTTTCCCATTATCTTTACAGCAAGCCCTTCGTCTTCTTTTCTCAGAGAACTATACTTTTCGGCTGTTGTCAGAAGCCCTGTTCCCAAAGGCTTTGTAAGGAATACCACATCACCCGCTTCGGCCCCGGTGTT
>QNBL01000145.1 GCA_003641695.1 Spirochaetota bacterium | reverse complement strand
CCGTTCTTACCGGCCAGGTAGGATAAGAGATACTCAGGTGTTGCACCTTTGCCGACACTGTATATTGTTTTACCTTTGAGATCGCTCCAGGAAGAGATACTATCCCGGGAAAGAAGTGAGAAAATGCCCATTCCCGTCACCGCTCCCAGCTTGTAACCGGGACCTTTAGAGTATAGCTTTGCAGCAATGTTTACCGGAAATACGGCAATATCCACCTCTTTCGTAGCAACCCGGGCAATCATTTCCCGGGGAGTCGGTAAGACTGAAAAATCAAAACTAACATCATTTGAAACTATGGGGGGCTTTTCAAAAAGCTTTATCATACCAAAGCCGGACGGCCCTTTATATACAGCAGCGTTGATAGTAAGGGTAAAAGAAAGAGTTGCAGTTGCAAGCATAACGAAAGCAAAAAAGTATTTTTTCATGGTACCTCCAATGTTGACTGATTTAATAATACAAAAAAATTGACTGTATGTTAAGTACTAAATAAGATATTTGGTGCAATAAAATAAATAATTTCCTATTAAATATAAAGTTTTCACACTGTATTTGAGCGGAAAAAGATTGAAAAAGATTCTTCCGTGCTTCAAATCTTAAAAATGGGATTATTTCGTGGTATACTTAGTTTAAACAGGAGGTATGTATTGGAAAAAACCAGGTTGGAAAATTTGGCTCAACTGTTGAAGAATGCTCCAGACGAGGTATTTATACAGCCCCATAACGTACCTGATCCGGATGCAATTGCAAGTTGTTTTGGATTGCAGTATCTGCTGAAAACCAGGGGTGTCAATGCGGTAATTGTTTATGAAAATGAAATAGAGAAGGCTAATTCCGTTAAGATGCTGGAACTTTTCAGTATTGAGATACATCTTGCGCAAACCGTGGCTACGCTCGGTGAGGAGGATTGGACCGTTCTGGTTGATGTTCAGAAGGATAATTCGAATGTTACGGATCTTGTTACCGATGAGGTTGCGGTAATCGATCATCATGAGTATTCAGGCAGCAAAGGGTATAAATTTGAGGATGTCAGGCCGGAGATAGGGGCGTGTTCAACAATAATTGCCGAATATTTTTTTGAAAATTCAATTGATATTCCCCGGAATGTTGCTACAGCGCTTTTGTACGGGATATTTATGGATACGGATAATCTTACACGAGGTGTCTCCGAGTTGGATATAGATATGTTTTACAGGCTGTATGGATTGTCAAATATATCATTAATTACTGAACTCAAAGGTAATCAAATCAGCATAAATGATCTTTCAGATTATGCGAAAGCATTCAGTTCCGTCGAAATTTACGGAGAGATCGGATTTTTATATCTTGATAACAGCAACGATTCTCTGCTTGGAGCTGCAAGCGATATTGTTATAACCATCGCCGGAGTTAATATTGTTGTGGCTTATTCTCCGCGGGAAAAGGGATACAAGTTTTCCGTCAGGAGTATAAATAAAAAAATAAAAGCAAGTGAACTTGTACGGAATATTCTTAAGGACGTAGGATTCGGCGGAGGACACTCTTCCATGGCTGGCGGTTTTCTTCCCAGGGAAAATCTGGAAGAAAACAAGAGTCTTCATACCTTTGTGCGGTACAGGACAATATCCTGTTTTGAGGAAAGTTTAAATAAAAGATGATTTACCTTTCAAAAACTTTCTTTATCTTTTAATCCCCCTGACTGTTTATGTTTTCACCGCTTTCATGTTCTATTTTGGACCGGTGGAGGCGGAGCTTCCGGGTAAAAAAGCTGTTGAAGCTTTAAGCTTGTATGGTGTAATAGTAGTAATTTTCTCCATAATTGCCTTTACAAGGGGTGTTTCGTTATATCTTGTTAATCTTTTAACCCTTGAACGCCGGAACAGAAGGCTTGCGGATATATTAATTAATGCAGGCAGCATTATGTTCGTTGCTGCAAGTTTTTATTTCACGTTCTGGTTGTCTGCACCTGATTGGGAATCTGCTCTCGTAACGGTTATAAATTATCTTTATGTATATAGCTCACTTATTCTTGTCCTGCCCACAATAGTGGCGACTGTTTATTTTTCCAGGAAAGAAGGTGCAGCAAACTACGCTCTTCTTTCCCAGATAATGATTGCATTTTATCCCCTGTTGCTGTTTGCTCCTCTAGACCTTGTCTTTTTCAGGGAGAGTCCGTTCAAGCTGATAAATTTGTCATATATGGTTTTTTCAATTCTTGTTTATCAGTTTCTGATTAAGCATTATATTTACACATACAAAATGGATGAAAAGAGTAACAAAACTGATTTGAATACTCTTTTAACGAAATATGATGTTAGTAAACGGGAGAAGGAAATTGTAGATCCCAAGCACTGGGTAAGGGTAGGCGATCCGATTCAGGTGAGCAAATTCGATAATTACGGTATTACAAAGGTAAAAGCGGAAAGGGCTGTTGCGGAATCGGGGCTTAAGTACTGGAAAACCTATGGGAACTTTATTGACACTGTTTACAGGATCCTTGGGGTAGTAAATTTTAGAAAACTATACAATCCCGGGTGGTTTGCTTTGAAAAACTTCCATTGCAGCTGGTTCAGGGATTCAGATATCCTTGAAAACTATCTTCATTTCAGACAGCAGAGTTTTACCGATTATCTTGATAAGCTGAAGAGAAAAATACCTTCCTCTATAAAAATAATCGGATATATTCCTGCACGGATCATTAAGCGTTTTGTGATGAAGCCTCTTGCCGGAGGGGCAAACGGACCATTCGGCTGGATCAAGAGGGGTGAATGGGAAAAAGTTGAGGCTTTTTACGGTTCTGTTGAGAAATGGGAGCAGGGTTATAAGAATTGGAATGATCTGGATTTTGATCCGGTAGCAGACGAAAATCTTGAAGGTTCAGAAATAGATCATGGGTGGCAGGAGGGAAAAGATCCAGCTTTAATTGATGGTAACGACATGAGAGAGGCAGCGTTTTTCAGGGGAGGTAAGTGTCTTTCTTCGGATATGAAAAAGGGTGATCTTTTTACCCCGTTAAAGTGGGAATGTTCTCAGGGGCATATATTTACCGCAACTCCATTTATTGTATTGAAAGGTGGTCATTGGTGTCCTGAATGTGATATCGATCCTTTCACGTATGGGAAAAATGCGAATAAAGACAAGTTATTGGCTCAGGTACTATAGAGAACTGTTACAATAACTTGTCCTTATTTAAAACTTGATTTGATCCGTGCAAAATAATCCTCCGCTTCTTCCTGATCAACTGATGTCTCGGGGACATGAAACTCAATCAGTTCCTTGGGTATTTCTTCCAGGAACGGAGATGGCCCGGTATCTACTATTTCATGGCCGATTTTCCTGGTCCTGCAGCTGGTCATGAAAAGTTTTTTCTTGGCCCGGGTAATTGCAACGTAAAAAAGGCGCCGTTCTTCTTCGATATTGTCCGGATTTTCTTCGATGGATCTGGCGTGGGGGATGATATTGTTTTCTACCCCCGCGAGAAATACAATCTCAAACTCAAGACCCTTGGATGCATGAATTGTCATAAGGTTGAGCTTTCCCTTTTCATCGTCGCTCTCTTCATCTCTTGTTATCAGGGTAATCTTGTTCAGGAAGTTGATAAGCCCCTTGCCCTTGTTGTCCGGGTTTTTCTCCCACCGTTCAAAGATATCCATAAATATTCCGACGTTTTTGTATTTCCACTTGGCCACTTTATCGTTCTTTTGGTGTTCCAAAAGCAGGTATCCCCAGTAATCTATTCTCTCAATCAGATTTTTAATTGCGGGAACCAGTTGCTGCCCCTCTGCAATCTTTTCCCTGAAATACTCGATAAGATCAATGAAATCATCAATACTTGCTTTTGCCTTCTGGGTTACAGGGGAATCTGCAGCCCACTTCAGCGCAACCATCGCAGAGTAAAGGGAATAGTCCTGCCTGTCAGCGAGTTCACGGATTTTTTTCAATGTAGCATTGCCGATTCCTCTTCTTGGAGTATTGAGAATACGCAGGAGATTAACATCATCATCAGGATTTTCAAGAATACGCATATAGGCAACAATATCCTTGATCTCTTTTCTCTGAAAGAAGCTTTTACCTCCGGAAACTTTATAAGGAATGTTATCAGAAAGAAGCGCATTTTCAATCATTGCACTGAGACTGTTTGTCCGTACAAGGATACCGAAATCATGGTACTTAACCCCCTCTTTCAGGGTAAGGGTTTGAATCATTTCTGTTATAAACTCAGCTTCCCGGGTTTCATTTTCGGGATAGAAGATTTCTATGGACCTTCCGTGTTCAACCCCTGTCCAGAGCTCTTTTTCCTTCCTGTTTTTATTGTGGGAAATAAGCTTGTTGGCTGCAGCGAGGATGTTTTTTGTTGACCGGTAGTTTTGTTCAAGTTTAATCTCAACAAGTTCCGGAAAATCTAATTCAAAGTTTACTATATTCTGATAGTTGGCACCTCTCCAGGAATAGATTGACTGATCGTCATCGCCTACAACGCAAAGATTCCGGTATCTCGTTCCCAGCATCTTTATAAACTCGTATTGCCGTGACGAAGTATCCTGGAACTCATCGACCATTATGTATTTGAACTGCTGCTGATAAGCCTTAAGGATATCGGGGAACTCTTTGAAAATCTTTATCGGGAGGTTGATGAGATCATCAAAATCAACCGCATTATACAAAAATAGATGTTCCATGTAGCTATTATAAAGTTCTTTGAACTGTCTGTTTCCGTCATTCCATTTGATTCTACCCATCTTTATTCCGGAAAACAGGTTTGCCAATTCAAAGGTATCCAGCGATTCAGGATGTATCCCCATTTCCCGGGCTGCATTCTTGATGGCAGAGATCTTGTCGGTCTGATCGTAGATACTGAAAGTATCTTTGTATCCGAGTTTATCTATGGTCTTCCTGAGTACCTTTACCCCGAATGCATGGAAAGTGGATACAGTAAGGTTGGAGAGTTTCTGTCCGGTAATCTCTTTTACCCGCTCTGACATCTCCAAGGCAGCCTTGTTGGTAAAGGTAAGTGCAAGAATGTTCGACTGATGTATCCCCATCTCCAGCATGTAGGCTATCCGGAAAGTTATCATTCTTGTTTTTCCGGATCCCGCACCTGCAATTACCAGAAGAGGGCCTTCAAGCTGTACAGCAGCCTGGTACTGTTTTTCGTTGAGTTCTTTTTTCAGCTGTAGCGGCAAAGTTGCAACCTCTTAAACGTTTATCTGCTTTATAAAAATGGAAAACGCTGCTATCCCGTAATAAGAGATGATTGTAACGATAATACCGGAAATTACAACACCGATAAGGACGCTTAAAAATGTTTTTTTTGCATCCAGCCCCATAATCCATGCAACAAGTGTTCCCGTGTAAGCTCCTGTTACCGGCAGGGGAATTGCAATAAAGAGCGTTATTCCGGCATATCCGTATTTCACAATCTTGTTTTCAACCTTGTGCCTGTTTTTTTCAACAAAGGAGTCGAAGAATGATTTGTACCAATGGAATTTTACAAGCCATCTATGAAGGGTAGAGAGGAATATAAAAACAAGGGGGCCAACCAGGGCATTGAGGAGTACGGCGAAAATATAGGTAAAAACCAGGGGCATACCGTTTCCAAGAGCGAAGGGTATAGCACCCCTGAGTTCAGATATGGGAAGAAGAGAAAGCAATGCCGTTATAAGAACTATCTTCACTTGTTTCCTCTCTTATTTGATTTCAATTGCATCAACCGGACAGACTTCATGGCAGCAGTAACATCTGATACACTTGTTGTAGTCAACAGCTACGAACTTTCCGTTTGGTCCTTCTTCAAACCAGTTTGCATTGGATGCACATATCTTTATGCATTCCCCGCATTTAATACATTTTTCTTCAATAAAGTAAGGTTTCGGTTTTCTTTTTAACCGGTACTGTTGGATCAGTTTTGATGATTTAAAAAGGTCAAAAATCAAATGTCTGTGTTTTTTATGAGGGATAAGAGTAAAATCACTGACACTGCATTCTTCAATGGTAATCCCTTTAATCACAACGTCTTCAATTCTGGTGAGCCCGTAGTTCCTTTTTAATGCAAGCCTGTTTGTCGGAATATCCATGGGATCGTACCCGATTATGGCCGATGCAGCTATGTCCAGGGCGGGAAGATTTGTACTGCCGAGAATTACCTTAACAGGATGCGGTGTACCATTCCCCGGTCCGGGACCTTCCATCCCGATAATACCATCCATCAGTGCATAGGAAGGCTTTACAGCATCCATAAGGTCAAGAAGCATTTCTCCAAAGTTTTCTCTGTCCGGATATTTTACATGAAAGGTTGACTTGGGAAGCCCAGGAACAAGTCCAAAGAGATTCTTTACCGCTCCGGTAAAATACATGAGCTGGTGAGTTTTGAGTTTTGGCAGGGATATAATCATATCTACTTCTTTTACGAAGGATGTTACCTTGAATTCCTTGTGTTTCCTGCCTGAAGGATTATTAATATGTACCTTGTTTTCTGCAAAATCCGCCCACAACGCTCCGGACTGCAATACTGCCTCTGCTATTCCGCACTTTTTCCCCGAAAAACCGGGTTTGGGTACCCCGGGGGAATCTCCTGCATAGATTGTTCCGGCCCCCTTATCTTTAAGATAAAGAATTACCTGTTTAACAATTTCAGGATGAGTCGTAACAGCTTTTTCAGGAGGTTGGTCAGAGAGTATGTTCGGTTTAAGGAGAATATTCTTCCCTTCCACTTCGGGCAGGGGAGCGAGTTTAAAAACGTCCTCTATGCTCTTTTTTACCTCTATCTCACTGTAGGTATCGCACTTTACAATTGCGACCGCTGTATCTTTTTCCATTTTTACTGAATCCTCACAATTTTTGCTATATACATAGGCCCCCTGCCGCCGGTAGTATCCGGAAGAATGTGCCAGCCGTACTTTGTCGGTTCTCCGAATGGAATATCCGGAGTAACAAGCTTGAATTTGCCCGTTCTCTTCTTGTACAGTTTTTCAAT
>QNBL01000144.1 GCA_003641695.1 Spirochaetota bacterium | reverse complement strand
TATCTCGTACTGCTGTGCCTTTATTGTCTCTATAAGGTCACCCTCTGTCAGTGCTCCGCTGTGAAGCATCTCTGTCATGGTATCCGCTTTAATGTTGTAGTCAATTTCAGCTTCCATATTTGCTGTAAGATAGCTATCCTCCAGCTCGCTTATATCCGCAACAAATGTATTCTCGTTGTCCTTCTGAATAAGTTTATCAGCAATCCGGTAGACGGCCTGGCTCAGAACACAGTTCGGTTTGTATATAACAATGGGCAGTCTGGAATTCAATGCTATCTCCTGAAGATGATCAAAATATATTATTCCAAGGTGTTCAAGATCAATCCCAAGGTACTCTTTTGTAGATCTTCGTATTTTATCAGCTTTAAGAGAATCCTTCGGATTTTCCAGCATGTTAAGAACAATCATTGGATGAAAATTCTTCATCCTGTCCATATACTGATAGTAACTGTCCGGATCTTCCTGTTTAATCCGTTCTAAAAGCTTTGGAATGTAGATCTTCTGGAGGGATGTCCCCTCTTTCTTCAGGTTTACCAGAATTTCTCCCGCCTTTGACTTTTTACTAAATATCGTGGACATTAATCTAAAGACAGTATTCTTTAAGAACAGGTATGCATTCAGCGTTGAAGTAAGTGTGGGGGCAGTGACAACAATCCCCATGGAGGAGCTTAAAAAAAAGTCTATGGTATTGAAGCTGGTTCCGGCTCCAAGATCAAGAATCAAAAAATCTGCATCCAGGGTATACAGCTTTCGGATCAGCTTGGTTTTCTGGCCTGTCTTAAGGTTCGCCATCCCCGGGATTTCTGCATCCCCGGGAATAAATTTCAGATTTTTGTAATCCGTATCAATTATTATATCTTCAAAAACGAGATCATTCCCGGATAAATAGGTTCCTATCCCTTCTTTTACAGCTCCGATTCCCAGAATCAGGTGAAGATTTGATGCCCCAAGGTCTAGATCTGCAAGAATAACCCGCCTGCCTGCCTGAGCCAGCGCTATCGCTATATTTGATGCAAACAAGGATTTCCCAACCCCGCCTTTGCCGCTCGCTACCGATAATACATGCATCAAAATTCTCCTGATTTAGTATAGGTTCAGTGTAAGCGAAGCTTTTACCAGCGTCAATACTTGACAAACATCATAAAAAAAAGAATAAAAAGATTACGGAGATAAACCATGAAAAATAAAGAACGTGTTTTGTGGGTCGCTCTAACGGCCTTTCTCATCGCTTTTTCAGCATTCGCTTTCACAACACCAAAACTTTCAGCCCTTCAGTCAGGAAACGAAGTTAACGACTACCTCGGCAGTTTTGAATACCTTTTTCAGTTCCTGCTTCAGAACTATGTTGATGAAGGTCCCCCGAAACAGCTCTATGAAGGAGCCCTCAAGGGGATGTTTGAGAGTTTGGATGATCCTTACTCCTACTATTTGACCGCTAGCGATATGGAAAAGATGAATGACACAACCATTGGAGAGTTCGGCGGAGTGGGACTTTACATATCAAAACCTGCCAAAAGTGATACTGCTGATGATCCGTACGCGAGATTTGTCAGAGTTGTTTCTCCCATAGAGGACACCCCGGCTTACAGGGCAGGTGTTCATGCAGGTGATTACATTACCAGGATTGAATCTGAACCTGTGGATGATCTGACAATAGACGAAGTGGTTGACAAACTCAGAGGCAAACCCGGGACAGATGTTACGGTTACACTCCTGAGAAGCGGTGATATTGAGTTTGAAAAAACCCTCACCAGAGCGATAATCGAGATCCCCACAGTCAAGGAAGCAATGATTCCCGGAGGAATCGGCTATCTCCGGATAATACAGTTTACTCCCTATACCGATGACAGGGTAAAAGAAGCGATCCGGTTCTTTGAAAAAAACAACTATACATCGCTTATTATTGATGTCAGGGGAAATCCGGGAGGGCTGCTGGATACCGTGGCAAAAACTGCTGATTTTTTCCTGGATAAGGGGGTAATTGTCAGTACAAAATCAAGAATTAAAAGTGAGAACGAAGTATTCTACGCAAAGAGATCAATACTTGTTCCTAAAAATATTCCGATTGCAGTTCTTATAGATAAGGGTTCTGCATCAGCAGCAGAAATCCTTTCCGGAGCACTGAAAGATACCGGAAGAGGGGTTCTGGTCGGCGAAACTTCTTTCGGGAAAGGTTCGGTACAGAAAATTCTTCCTTTCCATGACGGCGGTGTTAAACTGACCATTGCCAAATACTATACCCCTTCAGGGGTTAACATAGACAAGATCGGGATCGATCCGAATTATGAGGTAAAGGAAGAGGAACTTTCCGATGAAGAAACCGCCGCTCTTGGCAGAATTCTTAAAGAACAGCTTATTACAAACTTTATCGATACTCATCCAGATCCGACCATGAAACAGAGAGAGGATTTTATAAACAAACTTCACCAGGACGGGATTGCTCTCGAAGACCGTCTGCTTGAAAGGCTGATTCAAAATGAAATCAACCTTATGATGGACAAACCGCCGGTATATGATCTTGATTATGATCTAGCTCTCCAGGAAGCTGTACGTCTGATAAAGACCGGAAAGATCAAGGGGCAGTAACATGGTATCCAAAGAAATAAAGGTCCACACGAATTCAAGGAGTGAGCTTTTAAATATAAGCTCGCTCCTTGAAGATTTCCTGGTAACAAACAACCTTAAAGACGGTATATGTCATATTTATATTCCTCACACCACATGCGGTGTTACCATAAACGAGAACGCAGATCCTGATGTAAAGAGAGACATCCTTATGGAATTGGAGAAAACCATTCCTTTTTCAGATGGATATTTGCACATGGAGGGGAACTCTGCCGCTCATATAAAAGCCAGTATGATGGGGTTCAGTGCTTCCATTCCGGTTCTCGGCGGACGCCCGGCAACAGGAGTTTGGCAAGATCTGTATCTGTGTGAGTTTGATGGACCCCGGACGCGTAAAGTCCGTTTCAGCTTTATTCAGTAACATGCACATCTTTCTTCTCCCCTCAGAGTACAACGGGCAGCCAAGCATAACATTAGGAAGTGAAAAATCTCATTACCTGACTCACGTTCTCCGCTTGAAACCGGGAAACAGCTTTAAAGGGCAGGATAGAAGGGGGAACCTTTACAGCCTGAAAATCGTTTCCGTATCCAGACAGTCCCTTGTTCTGGAATGTAAAGAAAAAGAGGAACACAGGAATAAGAATCTTCCTGAAATTACCCTCTACCAGTGTATCTGCAAAGGGAAAAAGATGGACAGAATAATACGGCAGGCAACAGAGATCGGAGTAACGTCCATTATACCTGTTATCAGCGAGTATACTATCCCCAGAATGGATAAAAAAAATGCCAGAAACAAGATTGACCGCTGGCGGAGAATAGTGATGGAGGCAGTACAGCAAAGTGCTTCTTCTGTTGTCACAGAAATCACCTCCCCTGTATCGCTGGCTGATTTAGAAAAAACTGTAGATGGAAACAGAATTAACCTGTTTTTTCATCAAATACCCCTTGAAACCCGCTCCCTTCATGAGTATCTTAGCGGGTATCCGTCCAGTATTTCTCTTGTAATCGGACCGGAAGGAGGATTATCAGAGAGAGAAACGGAACTGCTTCATGAAAAAGGATTTAGTCCCGTTTTTTTAAGGACAAACATTCTGAGAGCTGAAACGGCAGCTGTATATGGACTCGGTACCGTGCAAACGATATTAATGGAGAGGGAATTTTGGGAGAAAACATAAATTTAAAACGAATTCATATACTTAATGTTCCTATTGATATTTTACCTGAAGAGGACTTTGAGGATACAATCCGCGATCTTCTTGCAGACAAAGGACAGCATCAGATTATTTTTCTCTCCTTTGATGCTTTCCTGAAAGCACGGGGAAACAACGAATTTGCCAGAACGGTGCAGCAAGCATCCCTGGTAATCCCGACCTCTAAAAGAATTGTAAAGGCTGCAAAGTTTTTAAAGCTTCCAAGACCTGTCCGGTATATGCCTTTTAACTTTGTTATTAAACTTCTGGGTACATTGGAAAAAACCAGAAATACCCTCTACATAGCCGGAATGAAACCAGCCGGAATCAACATTGTTTCCACTAATCTGAGAGATTCCTTCCCGGGCCTGAGAATTGTAGGGAGATGTGCGGGTTTTTTTAAAGCAGATGCAGAAAAAGATATAATCCTTGCTATAAAGAAAGCAGCTCCTTCATTGCTCCTTGGAGGAAACGGTATTCCCGGCAAAGACAGATGGTTCTACCGCAACATGAAAGAGTTCAGTTCCGGACTTTTTTTGTGGTGCAACGACTGCTTTGATATCTTCCTGGGGAAAAAACAAAAAATTTCTAACGAAAAATGGGAAGGGAAATCATACTGGTTTTTCAAAGCTGTGAAAACTCCCTGGAAGTTCTGGAAAGTGTTCCGTTATATGATTTACCTGATTCGTCTCTTGGTAGAAAGGATAAAAAAGAAGCCTTAGAAATCGTACAATTTCAGATACTCGTACACTTCCTTCATCTTTTGACGGTTTCCACCCTTTAGAAGCTTACCTGTTTTAATATTGATTCCCGGAAGAAGAATGATTAACCCTGCAATAAAGCTTCCTATTCCAGGCACTATAAGAAGAGCTGCAGCTGCAAATTTGCCGGCAAGAGCAAAAAACTTTTTTTCTGGAAAAATCCCTTCATTAATATCTCTCTTTATATGCTTAATGGTACTATGTACATGAGCATAACCAATAAGAAACCCCAGAAAGCTTAGAACCATTATCATGGATGTCAGCAGATAAATATTAAAGTACTCAGAAGCCTTAATCAGGATAAAAATCTCAGCTACAGGAAAAAGAGAAAAAAGAAGTACCAAAAAAAACATTTTTAATATAAATCCGGTATCAAAAAACCGTATAAGTCCCTGCATCTCCAGCATAGGGGGAAGATAGCATAACATGGACATATTGAGCAAGTATAACAGGAATATTATCTTAAAAGATCTGAATAACTCCAATATATCAATATAGTTAGTAACAAGTTATCCACAATTACGTATATTTTTATATTCAGCTACTACTTTTCCCTTAACGTTCGTAAGGCTGTATAAAAAAATATACAAACATGCAACTACTTATATAGAAAAGAATTAGAACTTGGTAATAATTGATACTAACATCAGCAAAAAGTTTCAATAGGTCTGTAAGTGGTCTACAGCATGGTTTTAGCAGTATTTAGGTAAAAATTAACAAGTTATCCACAAGGAGGATTTTCAATCATGTACCCAAACCCCCGTACCGTTTTTATGTCAAGAGGAATCCCCTCAAACTCGAGAATTCTTTTGCGGATTATTGAGATGTTCATATCAATATCTCTGCTGTTGTCTTTAAGTTTACCCCAAAGCACGTACTGAAATGTTTCCCTGGGTATAGGAATGTTTCGGTTATTGATCATGAGTTTCAGAATAAGAAATTGCTGATAATTAATAGGGATTTTCTTATCCCGTCCGGATAAACTGTTTCTGGTTATTTCGATCTCTCCCCAATGAAGTGTATCGCACACCTTTTTTACATTTTTAACAATACGAAAGTAGAATTCGTCTGCAACCATTGGGTCTCTGATAAAATCTGCACATCCGGAAATAAAAGCCTTTCTCAGCAGAACGGAACTTCCGAAAGCGATAACAGGAATCCCCCTAATCTCCATATCCTTAAAATCTACCTTTGCCAAATTCTCAGCAGAAACAAGCAGCAGGCTATAATCACCAGTGTCGTTACTGGTAAACCGGATGGTAAAGGGACTGTTTTTATGGGAAATGACATCAATGACTTTATTGAGGGAAGGATTTGAATCTGAAGATGAAAGCCTAACGTAAATATCAGGCGTCAGTCTCCCCCTCTTCTTTCATTTTATTCTTCAAATCTTCCAGCAGCAGGTCGGGAGTGGTGATACCTGCTTCAAGAGCAGCAAACTTGCTTTCCAGCTCATCTTTACCCTGATCATTCGATGCGTAAAGCTCCTGTACTGCTTCATTCTCAGCTTCCAGTCTATCAACCTTTTCGGACATCTTGTCAAAAGCATTGAAGGCAGAATTATCATCAATACTGGAAATGGTTTGTTGAATCTTTTTCTGAGCCTTGGCTCTTTTAGCTCTTGCTATGAGCAGATTCTTTTTCCGTTGAGCTTCATCTATCTTCCGCTGCAGCTGTTTCAGGACAGTTTTAAGCTTCTCAACCGAATCGTGCTGCAGCTCCCACTGATCCCTATACTGTTTATAGTTGTCATTGTATTCCTGCATCCGTACCAGAGCTTCTTTTGCAAGATCATCCTTTCCGGCTTTAACTGCAAGACGGGCTTTATCCTCCCACTCCCTGGACAAAGCCTGATTGCTGCGCATCTGCCTTTCAAGTTTTTTCTCGTCTGCAATTGCAGAAGCTACGCTCTTCTTTGATTCTATGAGCTGCTGATTCATGTCAATTATAACCTGAGAGAGGAGTTTCTCAGGATCCTCAGCGTTGTCCAGAGCATTATTTACTTTAGCTTTGAAAACACGGGACATTCTTTTGAACATTCCCATTTAGGAACTCCTGTAATTACGGGAAAAGTATCTAACCGAGAAAAACCTGTCCTGAATTATCAATTGCAAGTATGGTTTTACATTCCGAACATCTAAACCGGCCGGCTCTGGTTGCTCTTAACCGCTTGGAACATATAGGACAGGTAAAGATTTTTGGAAATACCTGGGATCCTTTTTCCACGGATTCCGAACCGAAAAATTCCACCGCCTCATTGAGGTTATCCTTGATAGTAAAAAACTGAGAAAATCCAAGAAGCTGGAAAACTTCGTAAACTTTAGGCTGAATTTCAAGAAGGACCAGATCGCCGCCCCGGGGCTTTACTGCCTTTAGAAAGGCGGTAAAAGAACCAATACCGGTACTTGAAACATAATTTAAACCGGCACAGTTAAAAATCAGCTTTGAAAACCCGTTCTCTATGGCTTTTGTAACC
>QNBL01000143.1 GCA_003641695.1 Spirochaetota bacterium | reverse complement strand
TTCTCATTGTAATACTTCTGGTACGGCCTGAGGGAGCAATTACACGGCAGGTTGCAACGAGGGTTAGAAGAGTACTTTTACGAAGGTAATAATTCCGGTGTATGCCGGAAAAAAATAAGAGGAGTGTGTGCGTATGAAAAAAAGAATTCTGTTAGTTTCGATGTTGGTTGTTCTTTCTGCCTTTGTTTTTGCAAATGGTGCTAAAGAAGAACCTGCAGAAAGTGCCGAAGCTGCTCAGAGCAGTTTTCAGGTTACTGAATGGGAAATACCTTTCCTTAACTGTCTGACAGGCCCGATTGCGAGTATCGGAGAATACCTTGAATGGGGTGCAGAAAGGGCTGCATGGGAAATAAACCAGGCGGGCGGCATTAATGGTGTTCCGGTAAAGGTAACTGGAATCGATACAGCCATGAGTCCTGAGACAGGAACGGTTGAAATGGCCAAACTTGCCAAGAATGCTCTGGTAGTTATGGGGCCGGTTCCGGAGCCTGTAATCCTTGCAGCTGTTCCAATAGCGGTAAGAGCTGGTTTGTATTCTTTTACTGCTACAACTTCCTACGAATATGCGGCCAAGTTTTTCCCCTGGGCAATTTCATGGTTCTCCCCTACAGAAGAGAAATTACCACCGGTAGTTACCGCCTGGGCAAAGAAAAATCCTGACATGAAGAACGTGGTCCAATTTGTTGAAAACTATGGTGCATGGCCTGGAATGGCAAAGGCTCACGAAATTGGTCTTGAAAAAGCCGGAGTTACGGTATTGAATCAGGTTGATGTACCTTCCGATGCTGTTACCTTCGGTCCTCTTGTTGTTAAAGCCCTTTCCCAGAATCCTGACGGCATAGTTTTTGCCGCAAATGCAGAAAAGGTTGCCAAGCTTATTCTTGAACTGCAGAGCAGAGGGTGGACAGACAATTCAAAGCTTCTTGTTTTCTCAAGTGCAGACGATGGAGCCCTTTACACAACCGGCGGTGAAAACCTGAATGGTGTCATGATCTATAATTACGTAGATCCCGATCTCGATAGCCAGAGATGGAAAGATTTTAGAACAGCTTTCAAAGCTGATCATGATGGAATGGAACCATTCAGTCTCTCTCCTAACTACTACGATGCTGTTTACATGATAAAACGGGCTATTGAAGAAACTGGTATAACCGGTGATCCTGCAAAGTTGAAAGAAGAGAGAATAAAGATCAGAGACTACTGTAACAATATTCAGAATTTCGAAGGACTTATGTTCAACTGGTCAAACAAGGACGGAGTTCCTCAGGATAAACCTCTATTCCTTTTCAAGATTGAAAACGGTAAGAAGGTTCTGGTTGAAAAGGTAGTACCGAGCAACAAATAGTAAAAAACTGAATTGTAGATATAACTGCTCCCGGGCGGGGGCAGTTTTTTGTTTGCCCGGCGAAGCGGGCAAACCCCCTACTTGATTCTCAGATTTCTATTGTTTTTACGGCTCGGGGAATCTCTGTAAAAGGATCATTGGTATCCCGCCACTCTGTGGAGTAGCCCAGGCAGTTACAGATATACACTGTTCCATTCTTTTTTACAGTTTTCCTGTAATGAACATGTCCCGCTATTGAGTATCTGACTCCGGGATGCTTTTCAAAAAGGGTGCCGTAGTCGGGGCTGCCTAAAAAAGCGTTGAGGTATTTCCACATGGGAGAGGGGTTTTGTACCGTAAAATCAGCTACCGGCAGAACATGGGTAACGGCAATGATATTCCCGGTATTGATCCGGGAGAGCTGCTTCTCAAGTTTCCGGAGGAAAAAGTCGTTCATTTCAATAGTCGGTCGATCCCATTTAGCCATTATACTGTCCTGCCAAAGTCTGTCTTCGAACCGC
Organism: Spirochaetota bacterium; assembly: GCA_003641695.1. Classification (GTDB taxonomy): domain Bacteria; phylum Spirochaetota; class Spirochaetia; order B11-G9; family B11-G9; genus B11-G9. Next base: position 5,148 of record QNBL01000143.1, on the reverse strand, counting down.
ATACGGTTAAAGTCTTCCAACGAATACGTACTCGTTCCGAATTTGTAATCGTACCAGCCTAAATCCCCTATAACAATCCAGTCATCATTTATTGTATAGGGGCTTCCGGCAAGGTTATGAGGATGCTTGTTCAGTTTTTTGTATATCTCCCAGGAGGTAAGGTCCGGATGGTTTTCTGTCCAGATATCATGGTTTCCGGGTACAAAGAGTATCGGGATCCCGGTTTCATTTTCAAGTGTTTCTATGGTTTTGAGGGTGAGGACATAGTCGCTGGCGACATCTCCGGCAATGATAAATAGATTCAGACTGCTGTTGTTTATGTATGTGCATAGAGCAGGAGTTACAACATCTTTTCCTGATTGATGGTTTATATCAACGTGAATGTCTGAAAGTATACCGATTTTCATGTTTACTTGAGTACCCGGGGATTCAATTTCTCAGAAAGAGTATCTCCGATAATATTAAACGAGAAAACGGTAAATGCAAGGGCAAGACCGGGATACACAGCCATCCAGGGAGCCTGGATGAGATAGTCCTTTGCATCTTTGAGCATAAGCCCCCAGCTTGGGGTAGGGGGCTGGGTTCCCAGGCCAAGATAGGACAGGGATGCTTCAATCACAATTGCAAGGGCAAAGGTAATGGTGCTTTGGACTATAACCTTTGCCAGTAAATTGGGTATTATATGAATAAATACCCGTTTGAGAACCGGGGTCCCCAGGGATCTGGAAGCTTCGACAAAACTCTCTGTTTTTATAATCAGTGTCTCAGCCCGGACAATTCTGGCAAAGACAGGGCTGTAGATTATTCCTATTGCCACCATAACCTGTACCAGTCCGTATCCGAAGAAGGAAACAACAGTAATGGCAAGAAGTATTGTCGGAAATGAAAGCAAACTGTCCATAAGAAGCATAAGAATGTTATCGGTTAGTTTACCGGCAAGTCCGGCCCACAATCCTATTGACATACCGATCAGTACCGCGATGGAGGTGGATACGATCCCTACAATCAAGGCGGACCGGGAACCGAAAATAATTCTGCTTAAGAGATCCCTCCCAAAGTTATCCGTACCCAGTATATGGTGCACATCAGGAGCCGAAAACCGATTGCTTATCTCCTGGTTTGTCGGATTATACGGGGCAATAAGGGGGGCCGCAATAGCGGTCACCCCCAGAAAAATTATAAACAAAACTGCAAATTTAAAAATCCAGTTTCGGATATTACTTTTATTCATCTATAAATTCTGTCCATCTAAAGTCGAATGTATCAAGGTTGGGAGTCATCCTGAATCCTTCCACGTTTTTCCTGATTCCCTGGGTCCGGTAAGAGGATCCGAGGTATACAAAAGGAACTTCCCCGGCCATTATTTCCAGGACCTTGTCATAAATGGCTTTCCTGTTTTCATAGCCCATGGTTACAGCTGCTTTTTCTATTAAAGCTGCAGCTTCGTCGTTGTACCACTGAACATACTTGCCCTTCCCGTAACCGCTCAAGGTTCCGTTGGGGTCAAGTTTCCCGGTATGACCGATGACCGTAAGATCAAACTTTGATTTTCTGTACACATCACCTATCCATGTTGACCAGTCAACCATCTGAATTTTTACATTAAGACCGACTTTTGTAAGCATCTCCTGATAAATCTCGCCTGCTTTTACATGAGGAGGATAGTTCTGGGGAAGATACATCTTGATCTCCACATCTTTTCCAACACCAGCTTCTTTAAGGAGCTGCTTTGCCTTTTCGGGATTGTAAGGATAAAGATCGGTAAAATCTTTGTAGTAGGCGTTGCCGTAGTCCATGAAGGTACCGATAATCTTACCTCCACTGTATGCGGTATCAAGAACTTTCTGTTTGTCAATGGCATAGTTCAAAGCCTGGCGGACTTTAAGATCATCGAAAGGTGGCTGGCTGCAGTTGATTGCCATAACCATAATGAGAGATGTCAGGTTTTTTACAAGTTTAACATCGTCTGATTTTTCCAGAAGCGGGAGATCATCTTTCCCGACCATGTATACAATATCCAGTTGACCGGAAACAAGTCCCTGAATCTGTACAGAAGCTTCGGGGATAATATTCATGATTACCTTGTCGATCTTGGGATACCCCTTCATCCAGTAGTCAGAATTCCTGTCCAGTACAACCTTGCTGTCCCGGATCCATTCGGTCATTTTATACGGACCTGTCCCAACAGGTTGTGAAGCGAAGTCATGCCCCGCATCGATAAGGCTCTTGGGAAGAATAGCACCCCATCCGGAAGCAATGGATCCCAGGAAGGGAGCAAAAGGTTTGGAGAGGGTAAAAACCACCGTCAGGTCATCGGGAGTGTCCATTGAAGAAATGACATCAAAAGCCTTCTTGTTTGGAGAAGCAGTTTTCTCATCTGTTATTCTCTCAAAGGTGGCTTTTACGTCTGCTGAAGTAAGGGTATCCCCATTATGGAACTTCACTCCCTTCCGCAGGTGAAATGTCCATGTAAGTGAATCGTCGGAAACATCCCAGCTTTCAGCAAGAGCCGGAACAATAACGCCCTTTTCATTAGGTTCTGCCAGGGTGTCATAGATACTCTTGTCAACCTGGAAGGTTAGCGTCCTTGACGTTGCCTGCGGATCGAGGGTATCCGGATTCCCGGAGAGGGCAAAGTTCAAAGGTTTTGTTTCTTTTTCTCCGGCAGCAAACAAAACTCCCGTTACGGCAAGCAGAATAATGAGAATTAATCCTGCTTTCAACAATTTTTTCATACTAGTCTCCTTTTTTCAGGGTTATCCCCGATGTTTTTATAGCAGCCAACCATGTGGCTGTTACTTATAGATACCAAAGTAAAGTTGGATTCTTCCGATTCCGCGACCGGCTCAAAACTGTAACCGGCCGGAGGTTTGGGAGAATTTTCCTGCTCCGTTTCCTGTTCAATCTTCATATGTCCCGGTGCTGATGAAAACAGTTTCAGGGTGTATGGATGCCGGGGATTGGCCATGATTGATTCAGTATTGCCAAGTTCAATGATTCTTCCTTTGTACATAACCCCGATCCTGTCTGAAAGGTAGGCAACAAGGTTAAGATCATGGGATATAAAAAGATATGTCAGTTTAAGTTGTTCTTTAAGATCCATAAGCAGATTTATAATCTGAGCTTGTATTGAGACATCGAGACTGGAAACCGGTTCATCGAGTATAAGCACTTCAGGCTCCAGGGAAAGTGCCCGTGCAATTACTATTCTTTGTTTTTGTCCTCCGGAAAACTCGTGGGGGAACCGGTTCATGTGTGAAGGTGTTATTCCCACAAGATCAAGGAGCGCTTCAATTTTCTCTTTAATTTTATGTACCGGATAGTTGATATTTACAAGACCCTCTTTCATGCTGTTGTAGATCGACATCTTTGGATTAAGAGCACTGTGGGGATCCTGGAATACAATCTGCATACGCAGCCGGTAGGGAAGAAGTTTTTTACTCGAAAGACCAGCCAGGTTGGTACCTTCGAAGAGTATCTCCCCCGAAGAGGGTGGATCGAGCATCATTATGGACCGTGCAAGAGTAGTTTTGCCGCATCCCGATTCACCAACCAGACCGAAGACACTCCCTTTTTCAATATAAAAGCTTACATTGTTTACCGCCCGGTGCCCGGTATGTTTTGATCTGAGCAGGCCGTGTCCGGAAAAGATCTTTGTAATATTGTTAAGCTCAAGTAATTTTTCCATACTCTGTCAGTTCCTGTTATCCGTCAGATGGCATGCAGCAAAGTGTTTTTCACCGCATGGTTTCATTTCAGGATCATTTTCTCTGCATACATCCATTGCATACGGGCATCTGGGATGAAACGCACAGCCTGATGGAATGTTTTCTGCGTCCGGAACTTTGCCCGGAATTGTTACCAGCCGGGAACCGCGCTTGTCAGCATCGGGAATTGACTGGAGAAGAAGATTTGAATATGGATGAAAAGGCTGAGAGAAAAGTTCCGTTTTTGGAGCCGTTTCTACAATCTTGCCGGCATAGATTACCGAAACCCTGTCTGAAATATCATGAACAACCCTTAAATCATGGGAGATAGAAAGTATTCCCATGGACAGCCTTTCCCTCAGATTAAGTATCAGTTTTAAAATCTGCAGCTGCAGAGTAACATCCAGCGCTGTTGTAGGTTCATCGGCAATTAAAAAAGATGGGTTGCAGCTTATGGCAATGGCAATCATTGCCCGCTGTTTCATTCCCCCGGAAAGCTCATGAGGGTAACTCTTAAGGATACGCTTGCCTGTGCCGAGGCCGACCATATCCAGAATTTCAAGTGCCCTGGTTTCAGCTGTCTCTTTATCCATTCCGAGATGAAGTTCAAGAACCTCGGTAATCTGTTCTCCAATTTTAAGAGTCGGGTTCAAATACTTGGAAGGTTCCTGAAAAACCATTGCAATCTTTTGTCCCCGTATAGTCCGTCTTTCTTTTTCATTTAGAGAAAGAATATCATTTCCGTCCAGAATTATTTCCCCGCTGTTAATCTTAGCAGGAGGACTTGGAAGCAATCCCATTATGGCAGTGGATGTAACGCTTTTCCCGGAGCCCGATTCTCCAACCAGAGCGTGAATCTCACCCTCCTTAACAGTAAGGTTAATCCCTCTTAACGCATGTCCTTCCCGGTTTCCCTGTACAAAGCTGAGGTTCAGGTTTTTTACTGCTAATTCCATCAGGATATCCTTATTTTCGGATTCAGGATGCTGTAAAAAATATCTACAATAAAATTAGTCAGGGAAAAGATTGCAGCAATAAATACAACTCCGCCCTGTATCAGGGGAAAATCCCTTTGATAAATTGCGTAGAGAAAAAGTCTGCCCAGACCGGGAAGAGAGAAAACCTGCTCAATGATAATGGCCCCCCCCAACATGTATCCGAATTGTATACCTGTAACCGTAACTACAGGGATAAGTGCGTTTTTAAGGGCATGCTTGTAGTTGATCATCTTTTCTGTGAGTCCCTTTGCCCGGGCGGTAATTATGTATTCTTTACTAAGCTCGTCTACCATGGAAGCCCGGGTAAGACGGAGTATGACTGCAGCCCGGGCAAATCCCAGAGCTATTGCTGGAAGCACCAAATTCTTCAGGCTGCCGGATCCGAAAAGGGGGAATAGGGGAAATTTAACCGAAAAAAGCAGTAGCAGAATAATACCCAGCCA
>QNBL01000142.1 GCA_003641695.1 Spirochaetota bacterium | reverse complement strand
GAGTGGCAGTCATAACTGCTGCCGGCGGTTATGGAGTTATGTGTACCGACTATATTGAGCAGAAGTATCCCCGGGCTGATCTGAAGATGGCGGAATTAGACAAGAATACCAGAGAAAAGATCATGAAGATAAATCTTCCTTTTGCATCTTCCCGTAATCCGGTTGACATTACCGCCAGTGCCACAGACCAAATGTATGTAGATACCCTGGATGCAGTTCTTTCAGACAACGGTGTTGATATAGTTATCTGTTTTGTTTTCTTTTCCCCCCCCGGATTCTCCGAAAACCTCATAGACCTGGTAGCAAAGAGGGTTAATAGCAGTACTAAGCCTATCGTTGTGTTTACAGAGTTCGGCCCCTTTACCGATGGATTACTCAAAAAATTCTATGACCGCGGTGTTGTCGGCTTTTCATCAATTTACCGGACGGTAAGAGCTGTCCGCTTTCTTGAGGAGAGATCGAGAATTATTAAAAATCTCGGAGGAAAAGTTAATGATTGATTCCTGGTTAAAGAAAATTGAAAAGGAAGGAAAGCCGGATGAATGGGAGGTTAAGAAACTTCTCACATCCATAGGAATTAAAGTTCCTGAAGGATTTGTTATTGATCCGCAAGAGGTAATTCCTTCTGTACAGCTTAACTATCCCGTTGTTGTTAAGGTTTGCGATTCCGCTATTCTCCATAAGACGGAAGTGGGCGGGGTGGCACTTAATGTTTTTGAAGAAAACTATAAAGAAGCGGTAAAAAAAATGCAGGCGAAATTTCCCCAAAGCCGTATAATGGTTGAAGAAATGAGCTCCTATTCCGGTATGGAGTTTATCCTCGGAGGTCTTGTGGATCCGACCTTTGGAAAAGCCATAATGATCGGTGCAGGGGGGATCTTAACCGAACTCTACAAGGATGTGACGTTCAGACTTGTACCCCTTGAAAAAGAAGAGGCGTTACGGATGCTCAAGGAACTGACTGTTTCTCCTGTACTTCAGGGGGGGTACCGGGGCTCTCAAATGGATATCGATGAACTCGCTGAAATTATAGTTTCAGTAGGCGATCTGATAACAAAACTGGGACCCCATTTCAGCCAGCTTGATATCAATCCTCTTGTCTATACAAAGGAGGGGTGGAAAGCATTGGACGGAATGCTGGTTCTGAATTAATCTCGTAAACTCATTCGTGCTCGTTACTCGTCAGAAGATTTGTGGGTGAACCGAAGGAGATTGTTTGCTATCATTGAGCCAAGTTGGCCTTAGAGGGGCTTCTTTCTTTGCTGTTGCAATAGAGCTCTATGAAATTACAATTGACAAATAAAATTATTTATCCTAACTTTTACAGGATGTTTATAAGAACAAAATTTGTCATTTTAAGTTTAATTTTTATCTTGTTTATTTCAGTTTTAAGTGTTTACTCAGATAATACCGGACAAATTCTTATTCTTAATTCCTATCATCAAACCTATGAGTGGACGAACAAAATTACAAGCTCTGCAATTGCTACTATAAATGATGAATATCCTGATATAGAATTTCAAATTGAATATATGGATACAAAAAAGATCCAAACCAATGAATATTATGCTCTTCTTTTAAATACATATAAATTAAAATATAATAAGACAAACTTTAATCTTGTTTTGACAAATGATGATAATGCTTTGCAATTTATGCTGAAATACGGGAGGGACCTTTTCCCGGGGGTTCCGGTAGTTTTTTGTGGCGTAAATTCCTTTAATGTATCCATGCTTGCAGGTCATTCGGAATATACAGGTGTTCTGGAGGATATTTCGGTAAAAGAAACCCTTGATACTGCTCTGCAGTTGTTCCCCGATACAGAGTATGTATATGCCGTGTGTGACAATTCTTTTTCTTCCCGGTCCAACAAGGAAAGAGTTAAGAAACTGGAAAAACTCTATAACACGAAAGTAAATTTTTTCTATTCAAAAACAAACAGTTTCGCTGGTATAATTTCCGATTTGAAAAAACTTCCTAAAAACGGAATAGTATTGTATCTTGGATTCGTTATGGATAAAGATGGAAATCAGTATAATATTCAGGATACTCTGGAAAAAGTATCGAACGCATCGGATAGTCCTGTTTTCAGTTTCTGGGATTTCACCCTTGGTCATGGTATTGTAGGCGGGTTACTTATCAGCGGCACTTCTCAAGGGCAGAAGGCCGGTGAAATAGTTAATAAAATTCTATCAGGAGTTGATCCAAAGGATATTCCCATAGTTACGAAGAGTCCTAACAGATACATGTTTGACAAGAAAATGATGGATAAATTTAATATTAAAGAAGGTGATTTACCTGCCGGAAGTATTGTCATTAACAAACCACATTCTTTTTATACTGAAAATAGAAAGATTGTAATAGTAGTATTTGGTATTTTCGTACTCATGGGTTTGTTAATCCTTTTTTTGCTACAAAACATTTATCAACGGAAAAAAGCACAGAAAGATCTGTTTTCCAGAAATCATCTGATCGATTCAATTATTAGTAGTCCACCGGATATGAATATCTGGTCAGTTGACAGAAACTACAGGTATACTTTTTTTAACAATACACATAAGATTGGCATGAAACGTGTCTGGGGAGCTGATATTGAAATTGGGCACAGTGTTCTTGATTATTTGGATACGGACTACAGGCCTTCTGTTAAAAAGCGTTATCAGCGGGCTTTAAATGGCGAAAATTTCCTTGTTGTTACAAAACTGAAGAGACAGGATGGCCTCTTTGACTACTATGATAATTATTCCAGCCCAATTTTTAATGAAAAAAATGAAATAATCGGGCTCACTGTTTTTGCAATTAATATAACAAAAAGGAAAATGGTAGAAGAGAGAATTAAGGACTCACTTAAGGAAAAAGAAATATTACTGAAAGAAATTCATCATCGTGTAAAAAACAATCTTCAGATTGTTTCCAGTCTGCTTAATTTGCAGTTATCTAAAATAAATGATTCTCATGATAAAGACATGTTCATTGAAAGTATGAACAGAATAAATTCTATTGCCCTAATTCATGAACTCCTTTATATTTCTGAAGATCTGAATAGTATTGACATGGAGAGCTATTTTTCAGATCTTGTTTACAATATATATAATACCATTGGAGATATGGGGAAGCGTGTAAATGTTATTTTTCATGTTGAAAACATATTGCTGAACATTACTGTTGCAGTTCCACTGGGGATTATAAGCAATGAAATAATAACCAACAGTTTTAAACATGCTTTTGCCGGTATTGAGAGTCCGGAAATCATTATTACCATGAAAAGAAAGGATAATGATTCACTTTATTTAAAGATTGAGGATAACGGCAGAGGATTTGATCCGTCATATGATAAAGAAAACCCGGGTACACTTGGTTTTGAGCTTGTTAATGCCTTGATTCAGCAGTTAGACGCCAGTTATAAGATAAATGTTAAGAGTAGTGGACTTGAGTTCCTATTTCACATTCCCTACGGCGATTATTAAGCAAAAGGACCCCGGACGGGAGCATGTAAAAAAAACGGGATACCACTAAACTCACTTTGGAATAAGCCGTAACTGGTAATTAACGTGTTTGACGAAAAGCTTAGTGTTGGGTTAGGGTAACCCGATTTTAAAAATGTTGACAGATACGCAAAAGTGCCCTACTCTTGTTACCATGGATGATCATGGATGCAACAGGCTTAGACTCGGACTTGCAAAGCTTCGGTACAGAAACTACTACATCCTTGCTGTAGTATTTATAATAATTTTTACCTTTCTGGTCCTTGTGCCGCTGATAAAGATTATTATTACATCGCTGTCATTTCAGGCTAACGACGAAAGAATGGTACGTGGTGCCAGGGAAGGTGCCTTTACTTTTTATCACTATACAAGGGTTTTTGTTGGCAAGTTATCCCGGTCATTGTTTTATAAACCTTTAAAAAACACACTCATTATTGGCATTGGAGTTACAACCCTTTCAATGTTTATGGGTACAATTCTTGCATGGATTATTGTACGGACAAACATTCCTTTCAAGAAATTTCTCAATACTGTTATCGTAATACCCTACATGATGCCTTCCTGGGTTCTTGCACTTGCATGGCTTTTGGTTTTCAAGAACAACCGAACAGGCGGAGCACCGGGAATGTTAACGGTTCTCTTCGGTATTGTTCCCCCGGATTGGCTGTCCTACGGTATCTTCCCGATAATTATCTGTCTGGGATTTCACTATTATGCTTACTCATTCCTTCTGGTTTCGGGAGCACTGGAAACCGTAAATTCTGAACTGGAGGAGGCCGGAGCACTGAGCGGACTTGATAAACTCAAGGTATTAAGGAAGATAACTTTTCCGCTTGTGCTTCCCGCGTTGGGATCTTCTTTTGTTTTGACTTTCTCCCGAAGCATGGGTACTTTCGGTACACCGGCACTTCTTGGCCTTCCGGTTAGAATATTTACCATTCCCACTCAGATATATGCGTCGATAAATGCAAGGAATACCGGGGACAGTTTCGTTCTTGCCCTTGTGCTTGTTTTTATGGCTGCTGTAGCTATTTACTTTAATTCAAAGATAATTGGAAAAAGAAAAAGCTATGTTACCATGGGCGGCAAAGGTTTTAGGAGCAAACCCAACAATCTTGGTGTATGGAGAATTCCGGTAACCGCTGCGGTTTTTTTGTTTTTAATTATTATTATAATCATTCCGGTAATCCTTCTGACCTGGAATACCTTCATGCTTCTCCCGGACGACTATTCACTATCCAATTTGACAACCCATTTCTGGACAGGGGAAAGCAATTTTAAAATTTCCAGTGGAGAGGAAGGAATATTCAGAAATCCAGGAATCTGGGGAGGGGTCGTAAATAGTATTAAACTTGGTATATCTGCTGCAGTTTTAAATGCTTTTCTCGGTCTTTTTGTAGGATATGCCATAGTTCGGAGCAGGGGAACAAGAATATCCCGGTCTCTGGAGGCACTGTCTTTTGCTCCTTATGTTTTTCCCAGTATTGCCATGGGTGCCATATATCTGGGAATGTTCGCTCGCCCTGTAGGGCCATTTCCAGCTTTATACGGAACATTCTGGCTTTTACTGCTTATTGTGGTAGTAAAGAACATGCCGTTTTCATCAAGAACCGGAATGAGTGCAATGCTTCAAATAGACAAATCCCTGGAAGAATCAGCTCAAATAGAAGGGATGCCCTGGCTAAAAAGGTTCTGGAAGATTATCTTTCCGTTGTCACGAAGCGGTTTTTTCTCAGGAATGCTTCTCACTTTTATAACTTCCATGAGGGAGCTTTCCCTTATTATTCTTTTGATAACGCCAAGCACACGAGTATTGACTACAATTATTTTTGGTTACGAAGACCAGGATATGGTGCAGCATGCAAACGGAGTTACATTGATACTTATGCTTATAATAGTTTCAGCAAATTTTATAATGAGGAGGTTTTTAGGATCTAAAAGTATAACAGGAATTAAAGAATCATGACAATTATAAAAGGAGTGTTTATGAAAAATCGAATTTTATCATTAATGTTGGTATTGGTAATGCTTTCGTTGACAGTACAGCTTTTTGCCGCAGGACAGAAGGACAGTTCAAAGGATTATCCTCCGGAGATGGTCGAATGGATGAAATCTGCAAAACTTGGACCCTATGATAAGGGAAAACAGGATTGGGACGAAATCAAGAAACTTGCCAGGGAAGAAGGAGAGGTGGTCATATACTCATCCTCTTCACGTATCGCCAAGGTTGCAGCTTCATTTGAAAAGAAGTACCCGGGAATAAAGGTTACCTATTTTGACCTCGGTTCGGTTGGAACAGTGGAAAAAACAATACAGGAGCAGGATGCAAACCTGTTTAATGCTGATGTTATAACTACGGGCGGGTCAGGACAGGTTATTCACGAGCTGCTTGGAAAATACAGATTGGTTAACTTTGTACCGGATATGTACAAGGATCAAATCCCCAAGGAACTTAGGGAACCTCTTTTGGCAAGGATAGTAGAGGGCTACGTTTTCCTGTATAACACGGAGGCTTACAAAGACGGTCCTCCTATATCAAATGTGTGGGAACTGACTGAAGAAAAATGGCGGGGTAAAATTGTTGTAAAGGATCCCATGAAATCTCTGAGCAACAAAATGGGACTCTGGACAATGGTACAGCATGCAGACGAATTTGCAAAAGCCTATAAAAACTACAAGGGTAAGACTATTGAGCTTCATGACGGTGTTCCTGATGCAGGGTATGAATTTATTTACCGGCTGCTTCATAACGATCTGATTATCCTGAGTTCCGGAAGTAAGGTAGCAAAGGCTTCAGGCGAAAAAGGGCAGACTAATCCCCCGATTGCAATTACTGGTTATACTTATATACGGTATAATGATTCTAAAGGGTACGTAAACGGTATAATAAAACCTCTGGATCCTGTTGAAAATATTATTACTCCTGTTTATACAGGAATTGCAAGACAGGCAAAGCATCCAAACGCTGCTAAGCTTTTTACTGCTTTCGAACTGGGAGATATAAGCATAACAAAAGATACTGTTATAAATCCGCCATACACTGAAGGAAAAAGTCTTGAGCTGCTTCAGGGACTGGCACCCTACTACGAACCAGGTTCAAAGAGCCCGCGAACAACGGTTCCGTTAGCTAAGGGCGGAGAGTTATGGTATGATCTTAAGAGCTGGACTGTTGACCCTGATTTTATGTGGTATGAGGGATTGAAAGTGCAGGATTTCTGGGTTCAGGAAGCAGGTAATTAAAGGATCATTTGTGAGTGGAATAAAACTTTCAAATATTTCAAAATCGTACAGCGGAATACCCGCTGTACGGTCTTTATCTCTGGAAATAAAGGATGGAGAATTTCTTACACTGCTTGGACCTTCCGGGTGCGGTAAAACTACAACGCTTCGCATGATTGCAGGTCTTGAAGATGCCGATGATGGTGAAATATCAGTTGGTGAGACTGTGTTCTATTCAGGCATAAAAGGGACCTATATTCCCCCTGAGAAACGGAAACTCGGTTTTATATTTCAAAGCTATGCTTTATGGCCTCATATGACTGTCAGGAAAAATATTCCTCTGGGTCTGGAACAGAAGGGGATGAGTAAAGAT
>QNBL01000141.1 GCA_003641695.1 Spirochaetota bacterium | reverse complement strand
TTTTCATTTGGAATTGCGGTTAAGTGGTATCCCAGGAACTTTGAAGCATTAACTCCGGTAAATATAGTTGCCTGCCCTGTTGCGGACTGCGGGATCCCTTCAACCCCTAGACACGCATCCGCAGGAACAACTACACCTCCCTCAAAAATCAATGGAGCACCGGTTCTTACCAGAGATGTATTTCCTGTCACGGATGCAAAAAGGGTGCGCACCGGGTTATCATGAATATCATCACCAAGTCCTATACCGTCAATAAAGAAAAGAAACAGTTTTTTCATAAACCAATTACAGCTTAAAGTCTATCAGTTCCGCTTTCCCTGGTCCCCACTCAAAGCGTCTTTTTGCGGGAGTACTCCTGGCAACGACCTTTCCCTTTCTGACTACATACAGACATTCGCTTATCAGCCTTAGAGCTTCCATCTCATCCTTTGCGTCAAGAATGATAAAATCCGCCGTATTCCCCTCTTCTATTCCGTAATCTGAATGAAGGTTCATCGTTACCGCCGAATAATCGGTAATCATGTCAAAAAGCTGGGGAAACTGATTGTAACCGCTCATATGAGCGGTATGGAGCAGCAGATTTGCAGCGGAGAGCATGCTCCCCTTGCCTATGGGATACCAGGGGTCCATTATTGAATCATGCCCGATACTCACTGTTACCCCTCTGGCGAGAAGTTCATCAACCCTGGTATGTCCTCTCCGGCGGGGGTAACCGTCTGTTCTGTTCTGAAGAACAGAGTTGTCAAAGGGATTGGTAATCATGTTCATTTCAGCACGTTTGAGAATCCCTATAAGCTTGAATGCATAGTCGTTGTTATAGTTGTGCATTGCGGTAGTGTGGCTTGCAGTTGCCAGTCCCTGCATTCCCCTGAGAATGGACTCCTTGGCCATGACCTCCACAAAACGGGATTGGTCATCACCGGTTTCATCAATATGAATATCAATAAGACTTCCGGTTTTCTCTGCCAGATCATAGACAAACTCGACATCCCGAACTCCGTCTTCCCGGGTAAACTCGTTATGGGGAATTCCGCCGATCACATCAGCTCCCATTTCTACGGCCCGGCGCATGAGATCCGCACCTTCGGGAAAAGTAAATATCCCGTCCTGGGGGAATGCCACAATCTGGAGATCTATCAGATCCTTTACCTCTTCCCGTACCTCAACCAGGGCTTCAACAGTTTTCAAAGTGGGATCTGTTGTGTCCACGTGGGTACGGATTTTTAAGGTACCGTTCACCACAGCCCATTTTATTGCCTCCAGAGCATTCTTTTTAATAACTTCTTTCGTTAGAAATTTTTTCCGCTCACCCCAAATCTCAATCCCTTCCAGCAGGGTACCTGATTCATTGTAACGGGGATCACCGACACTCAAGACTGCATCAAGATGAAGATGCGGATCAATAAATGGGGGCGAAACGAGATTACCCGAGGCATCAATCTCTTTCGTCCCTTCTGCAGATAGTTTTCTTTCAACAGCCTTGAATTTTCCCCCTTCAATTCCGATATCCCAAAGTCCCTCTTTATTTCTCAACCGGGCACGTCTTACAACAAGATTCACAATCAGCCTCCTTTCTCTTCCCTTCTGTATGGTTTTAACAAACCTGCGGGAACAGAAGCCTTACCGGAAACTCCAATAAGAGCCAGTATTGTTACCAGATACGGTATCATCAGGAAAACATGAAACGGAAGGTTGACCCCCAGTGACTGCATCCTGAGCTGAAAAGCATCAAGGAATCCAAAAATGAGAGCACCTCCTGCCCCGGCCAGTGGATTCCAGTTTCCGAAAATGGTCATGGCTATTGCAATCCAGCCCCGGCCGCCGATAACATCCATCAGGAACATGTTCTGCTGAGCCAGGGTTAAAAAAGCACCTGCGACGCCAAAAAAGGCACCGCCAACAACAACACAGAGTGTTCTGGTAAGATTGACATTAACCCCTACTGTATCTGCGGCAAAGGGATTCTGTCCCACTGTTCTAACCCGCAAGCCTCCCCGTGTCTTGAACAGGAATATTGAAACCAGCGGAATCAATATCCAGGTAATATAGGTAAGAGCATATTGGTTGAAGAAACTGGGCCCGATAAGCGGAATCTTTGACAACAGAGGAATTGCAACCGGGGTAAAGGGAGTTACCGTTGGAGGAATGGTCGGAGACCCAACTACCAGCCGGTATATAAACATGGAAAGACCGCTGGCAAACAGGGTTATACCAAGCCCCGATACATGCTGGCTCAGGCCCAGATAAACAGCCAGAACTGACATCAATAATGCAAGGAGCATCCCGGCCAGAGCAGCCATCAACACACCCAGCCACAGATTTCCGGTAGCAAGAGTTGTTAAAAACCCTATTGCAGCCCCAAAAAGCATGGTCCCTTCAATTCCAAGATTAAGAACCCCGGAACGTTCTGTTATGATCTCGCCAAGAGTAGCCAGTATTATGGGAGTGGACATCCGCAGCGTAGCTCCGATTAAACCTGTTATAAAAGTTACTGTAAATATTTCACCTATCATGATCGTTTCCACCGTATTTTATATTCTGAAAGAAGAAGGAAGATGAGCATCACCATAAGAGCAACACCCTCTATTACGCCAGAGATGTACACCGGTACACCTGCCATTCTGCTCATGGTTTGAGCTCCTACGTTGATAATACTGAAGAAGAACGCAGCCAGAGCGACTCCAATTGGATGCAGATTCCCCAGCATGGCAATAACTATCCCTGTATAACCGTATCCGGGAGAAATATCCATAAGCAGGTGGTACTGAATTGCACACACCTCACCAACTCCGGCTAATCCTGCCAAACCGCCGGATATAAGAGCTGTTTTCAGAATAACCATGTTCGTATTTATTCCACCGAATGCAGCAGCGCGGATATTTATCCCTACCCCCTTTGACTGATACCCAAACACAGTTTTTGAATTGATAAACCAGATTATTAAAACAAGAGCAAAGGCAAGCGGAATCCCGATATGAAACCGTGACCGTGCAATCAGCATTGGATAATGGGCGGCATCTGCAATTGCCGACGATCGGGGCCAGGAAGATCCCGGAGCCTGAAGCGGACCAAACAAAAGCGATCCCATAAGATGGATCATTACATAGTTCAAGAGGAGGGTCGTTACAACATCGTCAACCTTCCATTTGGTTTTAAGAAATGCAGGAACCGCTGCCCAAAGTCCTCCGGCAAGAAATCCGCTTACCATAATAAACGGTACAAGAATATATGGAGGCAGACCGGGAAAGTAAATCCCGATAACTGCAGCCATTATTGCTCCGGCAAAGAGCTGCCCCTCGGCACCTATATTCCAGAACCGTGCACGGAAAGCAAAGGCAACTGCAAGACCGGTCAGGATAAGCGGGCTTGACTTTACAAAGGTTTCCAAAAGGTTGAAACGGTTACCCAGGGCTCCATAAAAAAGGGAGGAGTACGCCTTCCCCAGGTTTCCCCCTGCAAACAGGATAGGAATTGCAGCTAACAGAAGTGTAATAACAACAGCGGCAAAGGGAATTACTATTCTTACCCAATGGGGAAGAGGTTTTCGTTTTACAATATTCATACTTATCATGATGCCACCCCGCTCATCCAGAGTCCAATTTTGTCCCTGTCTGCATGCTCAATATCTGTTTCACCCATAATTTTTCCCTGATACATTACAATAATTCTGTCACTGAGAAGAAAAATCTCATCCAGATCGTCTGATATAAGAAGCACCCCTGCTCCTTTACTCCGTTCATCGAGCATTACCTGATGGACATACTCCATGGCTCCAACATCGAGCCCTCTGGTAGGCTGACATGCTACAACAACTTTAGGATCTCCC
This sequence comes from Spirochaetota bacterium, assembly GCA_003641695.1. Classification (GTDB taxonomy): domain Bacteria; phylum Spirochaetota; class Spirochaetia; order B11-G9; family B11-G9; genus B11-G9. Next base: position 3,257 of record QNBL01000141.1, on the reverse strand, counting down.
ACCAGCTCCCGTGCCAATATAACTTTCTGCAGGTTACCTCCGGAGAGACTCTTTACGGGAGCTTCTATTCCGTCAGTTTTTACCTGAAAACTTTTAACACAGGAAAGGGCAAATGATTCAATCTCTTGTTTGTTTAACAATCCATTCCTGGAGATTGGTTCGGAAACATGACTCTCCAGGATCATGTTCTCCTTTACCGAAAGGTCCATAAAAAGTCCTGTTGAAATCCTGTCTTCAGGAATTCTTGCAACACCGGATTTAATTACCGCTTTGGAACTGCCCACAGGGACTTCTTTTCCAAGGATCTTCATACTTCCTCTTTCAGGGACAATCTGCCCGAAAAGAATTTCAGAAAGTTCGGTCTGACCGTTTCCGGAAACCCCGGCAACTCCCAAAACTTCACCTTCCCGTACCTGAAAAGAAACACCGTCCACCGCCTTTATTCCTCTGGAATTTTTTGCATGAAGATCTGCAACCTCCAGAACAGGTTCTCCAGGAGAACTTTCCCCGTGTTCAAGCCGTTCAAGAAGCTCCCTTCCAACCATAAGACTGGCGAGTTCAGGTATGGCTGTTTCTGATGTTTTCCTCTCGGCAACATTCCTGCCGTTTCTCAAGACAATAACTCTGTCGGAGATTTCCATAACCTCCTGGAGGTGATGGGAGATAAATATTATTGACTTTCCCCTGGCAACCAGGGTTTTAAGTGTTTCGAAGAGTTCTTTTGTCTCGGTGGGAGCAAGTACCGCCGTCGGTTCATCCATGATAAGGATCTCCGCCTCACGGTAGAGAGCTTTAAGGATCTCCAGTTTTTGCTTTTCACCAATCGCAAGAGTCCAGACATAGGCATCGGGGTCCAGGTAAAGGCCAAACTGCTCTTCTATCCTGAGCAGTTTTTTCCTGGCCTTCGCCATATTAAGAAAAAAACTTTCTTCCACACCAATCATGACATTTTCAAGTACTGTCTGACTGGGAACCAGGGTAAAGTGCTGATGAATCATTGCAATCCCGCTTTCAATTGCATCCTTCGGTGAACTGAAAACCGTCTCCTTCCCCCGTACAAGCAGCTTTCCTCCGTCCAGCTGATAGTAGCCGAACAGGACGTTCATTAACGTTGTCTTTCCGGCTCCGTTCTCGCCAAGCAGTGCAACCACCTCACCCGGGAAAAGTTCCAGGGTTACACTGTCGTTGGCAACGACATCAAGAAACCGCTTGGTTACCTCTCTCATCTCTATAACAGGTTGTTTTTCCAGAATTGAACCCTCCTTTTTTTGTAGAAAAAATCAGCCTGCATAAAGCAGGCTAATTATTAAATCTATTTTTAAATCTAGTCTGAAACAGGTTCAGATTCATCAACAGGTACGGTAAAGGATCCATCCATAATCTTTGCCTGCACTTCGGCAACCTTATCCTTTACTTCCTGGGGGAGTTTTGATTCAAACCCGTGGTAAGGAGCAAGCTTTGCGCCGCCTGCAGACATCATTGACCAATCTTTCAGATTTGCAGCCTTCCACTGCCCAGCCTGTACAGATTCAACGCTGTTCTTGATGAGGGGATAAACATCCCAGATACAGCTGGTTACAACAACATCGGGGGCAAGCGAATTCTGATCAGACATATTCCCGAAAGCATAGACTCCAGCTTCTTTGGCAGCTTCAAAAACACCAAACCTTTCAGCATACAGATAATCCGCTCCGCTCTCAATCATGGCAACTGCAGCTTCTTTTGCTTTTGGCGGATCAAACCAGCTTCCAATAAAAGAAAGCTTTACCTTAACATCCGGGTTTACTGACAATGCTCCGGCCCTGAAAGCGTTTACCAGTCGGTTTACTTCCGGTATAGGTATAGCCGCAACGACACCGAGAACATTTGACTTGGTCATGGATCCCGCAATAATTCCGCTAAGATATGCAGGCTCGTGTATCCAGTTGTCAAATACCGAGTAGTTTGGATCCTGCGGTCCATGTTCTGATCCAAACGCAAAAGCTACATCCGGGTAATCCTTCGCAACTCTGCGGGTAGGTTCTTCACCTGCAAGAAAAGCATCCCCGACTATAAGATCAAATCCTCTCTCAGCATACTCTCTCACAACCTTCTCGAAATCCGCAGCCTGGACCCCTTCAGCAAACTCGTAGGTTATTCCAAGCTCCTTTGCAACCTGCTCACATGCTGTGTGAATTGCTCCGTCCCAGGGTTCTTCAATCGACGTTTGAAAAATTGCAGCAAATTTGAATCCATCGTCACCTTTTTGGTCCTGACTACCCCCTGCAAACAGTACTGTTGAAAGTACCAGAGAGATCACCAACAGTAGTAGAAATTTCTTCATTTCATTCCTCCCTTTTAAATTTCGCTTCTTGAGAGTTTACACTTTCAAGAAGCGGGAAAGTAAAAATTATACAACGGTACTCTTCATTTAGCAAGAAATTTCCTCAAAAAGGACCCGGGCAACATAGTTAGAAAAGAGCACCCCCGTGAAGGAGATGCATTGATTTGGATTGTGTGTACCGGCTGCTACTCAGGTATTGCATTAAATGGAATCGGCAGCAACTCCTTTAGCAGTACCTTCTTTTGGATACCCTCTTTTACCGTTCCCAGGTATATGGGGAAATCAGGGGGGCAGAACTCACTGAACACCTGAAGGCACAAGGCACAGGGGGGAGTTGCAAACTCTGTATCCGTTACAACAACACAAAACTCAAAGGGTACCGTGCCTTGCTCTGCTACGGCACTGACCATTGCGGTTCTTTCGGCACAAATAGTCCCGCCGTAACTTGCGTTTTCAACGTTGCATCCGGGGTATATCTTCCCGGTACCCTTTAAAGCCAGAGCAGCTCCGACTTTAAACCCCGAGTACGGCGCATGGGCCTTCTCTCTTGCTTTAACTGCAGTTGTAAAAGCTTCCTGTAATCTTGAATCATCCATACTGCATTCTACCAAATTTCCTGTACTTGTAAAAGACAAAAAAACCGCACCTGAATCTACCGGTGCGGTTATAAAAAGCAGCTGCCCCGTTTTAATAGAGGTCAGCGTAATGATAGGTAGTTCCATCAATACTTATTCCGGCAGTATCTACTGCAGCAGAAAACTGCTGTCCTGCTGAAGTGGTAAACACACCGATAAACGAACCGTGTTCGTAGTATCCGTAAAAATCACCTGAACCTACCGGTATTCTTACAAAAACATCATCTGATACCTCTGACTTTGTCAGTTCCAGTTCAAGGTCAGATTTAATGGACCGGGAGGCAGTTGACCATCCTGAA
>QNBL01000140.1 GCA_003641695.1 Spirochaetota bacterium | reverse complement strand
AGGTATTCCAAGGAGGCTGTAAACAAAACCTGAATAGAAGTCGACGTTGGCAGAAATAATCTTGTTGCTGTTTTTTATATCATGGAATACTTTCGGAGTTAGCTTTTCGACCAAAGTATACAATTCATATTCATCAGAAGCGCCTTTCTCTTTTGCAAGTTCCTTTGCCTTCTCTTTAAGAATAACGGCTCTTGGATCAGAGTATGTGTAAACTGCATGACCCATTCCGTAAATCAAGCCTGTCCTGTCAAATGTTTTCTTGTTTATTATTTTTGCAAGATAATCATAGACCTGGTTTTCATCGCCCCAGTCTTTAACATTCTGTTTAATGTCTTCCATCATTCTTAAAACTTTTATATTCGCTCCTCCATGTTTTGCACCCTTCAGGGAACCAATCGCCGCAGCAACAGCTGAATACGTATCGGTGTCGGCAGATGATATCAGATGAATGGAAAAAGTAGAGTTGTTACCACCGCCGTGCTCGGCATGCAGAACAAGGGCAAGATCAAGGAGTTCTGCTTCAAGGGGAGTATACTTTCTGTCTGCCCTAATGAGCATTAAAAGATTCTCGGAAGTTGATTTTTCCGGATCCGGCGAATGAATAACCAGAGTTTTATTATTGTAGTAATGTTCCTTTGCCTGAAATGCATACGCAACAAATGTTGGAAACCAGGCTATAAGCTGTATAGACTGACGGAGATAGTTCTCCACAGTCTGCTCATCCGGGTTATCATCGTAAGAATATGCAGCAAGAACACTCCGGGCCAGCTTGTTCATTATATTGTTGCTGGGAGCTTTTAGTATCATATCCTCGGTAAATCCGTCGGGTAGAAATCTTTTTTCTCCCAGCAGTCTTGTAAATTCGGCAAGTTCTTCTTTTTGGGGAAGTTCACCAAAAAGAAGCAGGAAGACAATTTCTTCAAAACCGAAACGCTTTTCCTCAAGAAAACTACTGGAGAGTTCCTTTATATCGAATCCTCTGTACCTGAGTCTACCATCCACAGGAACCTTTTCATTTTCATCTACAATATATCCATGAACGTCTCCTATCTGTGTGAGGCCGACAAGAACTCCAGTACCATCGTTATTTCTGAGCCCTCTTTTAATATCATATCTTGAAAAAGCTGCCGGATCTATTCTGTTGTTCCGAGTTGCAAGCCTAACGTATTTCTGAAATTCATCAATTCGATTCATGGTGATAGAGCCCTCCTATAATTCATATTAATAAGTTTTTATTATGATCTTTTTTTTCTATTAAAACAAGTAAGTCTGATTAATATATTCTACTGAGAGCATTAATTATTTTAATACAATTTTTCGAACCAAATATTCCGTATCTTGTGATTTTTTTCGATTCCCTTTCTTTCAAAAGATGTTGCTGGACGCCAATCGATTTTATCTGCATATGGATTGTACCTGTTTTTCAATTCCTGAAAAGACTGAAATATTTCAAGTATCCATTCTGCATAAGGCTCCCAGTCAGTTGCTACATAAATATATCCGCCGGGTTTCAGTTTGGGAAGGATTGATGAGACAAATTCCTTTTGAATCAATCTTCGCTTGAAATGTTTCTTTTTAGGCCACGGGTCAGGGAAAAACAGGTGAACCCCGTTTAAAGTTTCAGAGCCTATCATGTGTTCAAGAACTTCCACTGCATCATGTCTTATAATTCTGAGATTATCAAGTTTTCTCGTGTTTATTTCATTAAGAACCCTGCCTACTCCGGGGGTATGAACCTCTACACCCAGATAATTCTTATCCGGATTACGCTCTGCAATCTCAATGGTAGCATGTCCCATTCCAAACCCGATCTCAAGAAATGTATCGTTGCTGTTTTTATAGAGAGCATTGAAGTCAAGAATCTGTTCCCTGAATTTAATACAATAAAGCGGAGCAAAGGACACCAGAGCCTTTTTCTGCATTGTACTCATACGTCCTGTTCTCAGGACGAAACTCTTAATCTTCCTGCTAGTATATTTTTCCACCTGGATATATCTACCTATGTATTTTTCATCCTTTCAGACATTAATACTTCAATTTCCCTTACTGTCCCTAGATCTACGGCTTTTTCAGCGAATCTTACAGCATTTTCTGTATTCATTCTTGCTATCTCCCGCCGGACAAACTGTATCATCCTCGGTTCCACACTAAAGGTGCGAATTCCAAGTCCGATAAAAAACTCAAGAAGATCCGGGTCTACCGCGGTATCTCCGCAAACAGAAATGGGGCAATTGTTCTTTTTTGCCGATTCAGCTACCATTTTAAGAGCTCTTAAAACTGCCGGATGATACGGAATATACAGATCCTTTACTTTTTCATTGGTTCTGTCTATTCCAAGGATATATTGTACCAGATCATTTGTACCAACACTCATAAAATCTGCAGCAGCTGCAATCTCGTCTATTAAATAGACAATAGAGGGTAATTCTATCATAGCCCCGACTTTTGGGTTTTTATTGTAAGGAATCCCTTCTTTTTCAAGTTCTTCCATAGATTGAGCAAGAATCTCTTTTGCTTTTTTGAAGTCATCTATACCGGTAACCAGTGGGAATAATATCTTCAGTTCTTTACCAACTCCGACTCGGAGCAAAGCCCTCAACTGATCCTTGAAAATCCCGGTATTTTTCAAACTGTAGCGTAAAGCTCTCAATCCCAAAGATGGATTCAATTCTTTTGTATCGGCAATACCAAGAATCTTATCACCGCCAATATCGATTGTCCGGAATACCACGTCAGGAATGGTATCAAGAAGCCGTGAGTAAATTACTACCTGTTCCTCTTCTGTGGGAAAATTATTTCTGATCAGAAAAAGGAATTCGCTTCTGTATAAGCCTGAACCTTCTGCTTTGTACTTAACAGCATTTTGTGAATCACTTAAGATATTTATGTTCGCCTGAATTTTTATTTTAATTCCATCCTGAGTTTCGGCGAAATCGAGCATTTTAGCCGATCCTGTTTTAGTTTGTGAGCTGTCAATATTACCAAGGTATTTTTTTATTAATTCTTCTTCAGGATTTACCAGAACAACTCCCTGGTACGCATCAACCACAAGAGTGTACTCATCCCTTTGATTGAAGAATGATTTATCGGTAAGAAAAACAACCGGCAGGTCCAGGGATTTTGCCAGAATTGCAATATGACTGGTAACCCCCACTCCGTATATTACGAATCCCTCAGTATGCTGAGCGGCAAGTTTTACAAGTTCAGAAGGCAGCATATTCTTTGCTACTACAATTTGCCCAGAATAGTCTCCATCATCGACAACTTCTTCTGATAAATTTTTAAGTAATCTGTGACCAAGATCCTTGAGGTCTAATATCTTCTCTTTTACATTTTCATTACCACTCATTGAAAAAAGATCTATATATTCGTTAACTACCTTTACAATAGATTTTGAAGCCTTTTCTCCTTCTTTAATATAATTCCTTATGGATCCGGAAAAATCATCATCACTAACCATGAGTAAGTGTGAAGCAAATATCAAAGAACCTGCTTCGGAAAGGTTCTCATCCATCTTTTCCTGCAGTTTCTCAAGCTGCTTTGTACTCCTTGTGAGAGACAATTCAAATGCTTCAAGGCTTTCTGGATAATCAAGTCTTTCTGTCCGTAGATACTTCCCCTTCGAAGTCTCAGACATGAAAAAAGAAGTTCCCACGGCAATGCCTGTAGATGCTGATCTTCCTTTATAGTACTGCTGCTTATGTAAACTATCGTTATTTATTCTGTCTTTAAAACCCTTTCGCAGCTCCAACAGTGTTTTAGCATTATCAAGAAACGTAGCAAGCTGAGAGGCTATCAAGGTTAACGCCTTTACATCTCGTGGTGTGTAGTATCCGGCTTTTGAATCTTCAAGGACTATTACTCCCAGCTCTTTGTTATGATAAATAATAGGAACCGCAAGGATCGATTCATACTGCTCTTCATGCATACCGGGGATATGTTTAAACTGGGGATCCATAGCCCCCCGGGCTATGTTGATGGGTATCCGTTCCTTGAAAGCCTTTCCGGTAATTCCTTCTCCGATTTCAAGTTTTATTTTGCCGATAAATTCTGAATTAAGCCCTGCTGTTGCACGTAAAACAAGATTATTCTCGGTTTCATCAAGAAGAAATATTGAACACGCTTCGGTACGAATGTGTTTTGCTATTACCTTTACAACAAGATGAAGCAGTCCGTTTATATTTGTTTTATGCTGAAAAATTCCTGTTAATTCCCTGACACTGAAAATAAGGTCGTAAACTTTTTCCATAAAACCACCCCCCTCCAATTATAACAAAATTTGCAGTTTTTCCCTAATAAATTCTGATTTATCTTTCAATCCTATCATTTTGGTTTCGATATTTAATATATTCGGCTTTTGCGGATCCAGTTTAACAGTACCTTTACTTTCTTTTATCAATCGTAAAACCTTATCAACAGAAATAATTGAAACCTTTGAAAAAATAATTTTCGCAACGCTTCTCCTTTCCACAAGGGAACTTATATACAGCTTTTTACAAAGTATCCTTAATTCTGATATGGAAATCAAGCTGTTTACCTCATCCGGGAGAGGCCCAAACCGATCCTGAAGCTCCCCGAGAACCGTATCAAGATCAAAATCAGTTTGAACAGAAGCAATTTTTTTGTAAATTTCCATCTTTTCTGTGGGGTTGCTTATGTAGGATTCAGGGATATATCCTGAGTAATTAAGATCAAGATATACTTCCGGGGCTTCATCCCTGCTGGTTTCACTTAAGCTCGCAATAGCATCGTCCAGGATCTTGAGGTACATGTCAAATCCTACTGAAAGTATGTCTCCGCTCTGCTGCCGTCCCAAAAGGTTACCGGCTCCTCTCACTTCCAGGTCCTTCATTGCAATTTTGAAACCTGAACCAAGGTCGGTAAAATCAGATATTATGGATAACCGCTTCATGGCTATCTCCGACAATGCTCTTTTATCGGGATACAAAAGGTATGCGTAGGCTTTTTTATCAGATCTTCCTACCCTTCCTCGAAGCTGATACAACTGGCTTATGCCGTACATATCAGCCCTGTCAATGATTATTGTGTTGACGTTTGGGATATCTATTCCGTTTTCAATTATTGTTGTAGCAACAAGAACTTGAAAACTTCCATGAATAAAGCGGTACATGACATCTTCCAGCTGGATGCTGGTCAACTTCCCGTGAGCGGTCTCAATCATAACTTCCGGAAGAAGATTTTCCAGGAAGATTCGTGTCTGAGTCAGTGTTTCAACCCGGTTATGGAGATAAAAAACCTGCCCTCCCCGGGCAATCTCCCGGCGGACAGCATCTGCAATAACTTCTTCGTCAAATTCCTGAATAATGGTTTCAATCGGCCTTCTGGAAAAGGGAGCTGTAGACAGTAGTGACATATCCCGTATCTTTAGTAAAGACATGTGCAGTGTCCGCGGAATGGGGGTTGCGGAAAGGCTTAGACAATCAACCGAGTTTTTTATTTCTTTTAGTTTTTCTTTGTCTTTTACGCCAAAACGCTGCTCTTCGTCAATTACAAGAAGCCCAAGATTTTTAAATATTACATCCTTCTGAATTATTCTATGGGTCCCGATAATGAGATCGACTGATCCCTTTTTCAACTCTTCCAGAATCTTTTTCTGCTCTTTTTTTGGTACAAACCTGCTGATCATCCTTATTTTAACAGGAAAGTCCTTAAATCTGTCGACAAAATTTTCATAATGCTGTTCAGCAAGAATGGTTGTAGGGGCCAGAAAAGCAACCTGTTTTCCAGAGACTACTGCCTTAAATGCTGCCCTCATGGCTACTTCTGTCTTACCGTATCCAACATCACCGCAAATGAGGCGGTCCATGGGCCGGGGACTTTCGATATCCATTTTTCCATCTTCTATGCAATTTATTTGGTCTGGAGTTTCTTCGAAGGTAAACGTTGCCTCAAACTCCAGCTGCCAGTCAGTATCTTCCGGAAAGGGGAATCCCTTGGTGTTTTTTCTCTTTGCATAGAGAGCTATGAGCATTTCCGCAAGGTCCTCGACAGACTTTCTGACTCTTTTTTTGCGGTTTTCCCATGCTTTTCCGCCGATCTTGTCCAATCCTGGAGCTCGTCCGTCCTTTCCGATATACCTCTGAACCAGATTTACCTGTTCAATAGGTATAAATATTGTTTCCTCTCCTGCGTATTCGAGCTGTATGTAATCCCGTTCGGTTCCAGCAGCTTTAATTCTCTCAATCCCTTTAAATCTCCCAATTCCATAGTTAACATGGACAACAAAATCTCCGGGATTAAGCTCCACAAAAGTATCTATTGCCTGACTCTGAACTTTCTTAACAGACGAAGATACTCTTTTTCTTCTACCGAATATCTCATTCTCTGCAATCACAGAGAATTTCATATCAGGCAGGGAAAAGCCTTCAGAGATTCTTTCCGATATAACCTCCACCTTATAATCTTTGAGAAGATGACGTATCCTTTCTGCTTGAGCCTCCGTTTCAGCAAAAATATAGATAGAGTACCCAATGGAAACCATCTTTTCTATTTCCTCTTTCAGATAGTTTAAATTACCAAAAAAGGACCGCGGTCCATCAAACGGAAAGGTGATTCTTTTCTCGGAAGAATTCTTTAAAGTTGGGAAAATTATTTTTCTGCGCTCCTGGATCTGAAGCTCTTCATAATCAAGGGACATTAAATCAGGAACGATACAGGCATTCCTGTTTCCCCGTGCTTTCGTGTAAAGTTCCCTGTTTTCCCTCTTTATCACCTCAAAGGCATGATTGAGTCTCTCGTCACTTACCAAAACAGAAACAGTATCCGGACTGGCGTAATCGAGAATGGAATTCCTTCCGTTAAATACTGCGGGGAAAAATATTTCTTCATGCGGACACATACCCAAAGTATTCAGGGAATCCTTGATTGTACCAAAATTTTTCACAATTTTCTCCGACTTCTCTATTTTCTCTCTATCCCAAATTATTTCAGTACAAGGGTATATAACTATCTGCTCCAAAACACTAAGCGAGATCTGTGTAACAGGATCAAAACGCCGTATTGCTTCCACGTCGTCCCATTCAAATACAATTCTCACTGCAGTTGAATCTCCTGGCATGTATATATCCAGGACTTCACCTTT